>JASFWN010000008.1:0-11548 GCA_050049295.1 Pseudomonadales bacterium | reverse complement strand
GCAACGCACCACCACACCCGGCCAAGTCATACTGAAGCGAAATGCCGCCACACAAACCCGCGGCCACTCCAGCGACGTGCTGTTAGGCGAGTTAGATTTCAACAAAATTCAATTGTCTGGGCAGGGCAAAGGCGAGGGCCAGGCCAACGCCACCATCAAAAATGCTAGGGCCGGTTACGTTCATCGGTGGCGCCAACACATTCAAACCGTTGGCAGTGACTTTGCTCAAGCACGGACCCATCTCGTTGGCGAGGTCAAACTGGCAGCCACGCTGGATTTTCAGGGGCGCTTGACGGGTTATCAGATCCTAAACTCTTCAGGCATGGCAGAGCTCGATCAGGCAGCGATCGAACTGCTCAAACGGGCCTCACCCTTTGACCCCTTTCCCAATGCCTTGGTGGCCTATCAAACCGAGCTGACTATCATCCGAATCTGGCAATTCAACCAAGGTCAGCATACCCTGCGCTGATGAATTTACGTCAGCATTTGCTACTGGCCATGCCACACCAAGAGGGCTTCTTCGAGAACGCTGTCGTCGTGCTGTGTGAACATGACGAAGCCGGCGCTTTGGGCTTTGTTGTCAACAAACCGATCAAAACCGATCTGGCCCACATTCTAAAAGAGGTTCAACAGGGCTTTGACGAGGATGACGAGCAAACCTCGATCTACGCTGGAGGCCCCGTCGAAACCGAGCGTGGATTTGTCCTTTCACCAACGCCGATTGGCCAAAGCACCTCGCCCTTTGAACATCTTCATATCACCGGGCACGCCAGTGATTTAAGCCAGGCTCGGGACGCATTGCATCGTGGGCGCGCCCTGTTTGTTCTGGGCTATGCCGGTTGGAGTGCTGGGCAACTTGATCAAGAAATGGCCGACAACGCATGGCTATCGTTGCCCTACGATCAATCGCTGCTTTTTGATACGCCCAGTCATCAGCGCTTTGATAAGGCGCTAGCCCCCATGGGCATCTCTCGCCACCAACTCAGTCAATTCAGCGGCCAAGCATGACTTATTTGGGCTTTGATTTCGGACTGCGCCGGATCGGGGTAGCCACCGGGCAGACCTTGACCGGTACGGCATCACCTCAAACGCCACTGAACGCTCAGGAAGGCCAGCCCGACTGGGCGCAAGTTGCCGACCTCATCGCGCAGTGGCAGCCCCAGGCCTTGGTAGTCGGTTTGCCTTTGAATATGGATGGCACAGACAACCCCATTACCCAGCGTGCTCGAAAGTTCGCAAAACGCCTGCATGGCCGGTTTCACCTGACCTGCCACCTGGTCGATGAGCGGTTATCCACACGAGAGGCTCGGGAACGCACGGGGCTACAGGGGAGGTCAGATGCCCACGCCGGGCTTTTGGATAGCGCGGCGGCCTGCATTATTCTCGAGCAGTTTCTGGATTCTGAAGCCAGCTAGAGGTATAACTGCGCCGCACACAAAGGAGTTGGCATGCCCTCGACCGCGCAATTGCAGCTAAACCCCGACGCCAGCCTACGGCATTTTCTGACCACCGAAGGCCTAAGCCACGATCTGATGACACAAATCATGGATCGAGCGGAACAATTTCTCGGTGACGATCCCCGGCGGCTCAAGAAAATGCCCTTGTTGAAAGGCAAGTCGATCGTCAATCTCTTTTTCGAAAACTCCACCCGCACCCGAACAACCTTTGAGATCGCTGCCAAAAGTCTGTCGGCAGACGTGGTCAGCTTGGATATTTCAACCAGTGCAACCGCCAAAGGCGAGAGCTTGCTGGACACGCTAAAGAACCTCGAAGCCATGGGCGCTGATTTGTTCGTGGTCCGGCATAACCAGTCTGGCGCGCCGCACTTTATTGCCGAGCACTGCACGCCAAACCTGGCCATCGTCAACGCTGGCGACGGATTGCACGCCCACCCCACCCAAGCCATGCTGGACATGTTCACCATTCGCCAGCAAAAGGGCGAAATCGCCAACCTCAAAGTGGCCATTATTGGTGATATCCGTCATTCCCGGGTCGTCCGATCGCAGGTCCACGCTCTAGCGGGACTGGGCTGTAAAGACATCCGGCTAATTGGACCGGGTACGCTGCTGCCGCGCGAGGGACTGGCTGGCAGCCTGCATGATGATTTACGCAGCGGCATTCAAGATGCCGACGTGGTGATTTGTTTGCGCCTTCAAAAAGAGCGCATGGCGAGCGCGTTACTCCCCAGTGAGGCAGAGTTTCATCGGGACTTTGGCATGACCATGCAGCGATTGGCTTGGGCCGCTCCGGGCGCAATTGTCATGCACCCCGGCCCAATTAACCGCGGCGTCGAGATCGACAGTGAATTGGCAGATTCCGAGCGCAGTGTAATCCTGCAGCAGGTCACCAACGGTATCGCCGTTCGCATGGCCGTGCTGTCCATGGTCATGGGTGTGGAGATGCCAGCATGAGTTTAAAAAACATCGGTTTGGTTGATCTGTGCACACGCCTAGGCGAGAACCCCCAGGCCACCGCCGAAACAGCCAAAGACTTGGGCTACGACGTGCTGACGCTGCCACCCTATGAAGCAGAGCCCGAAAACTCGCCGGTTAAATTGGCCAAGTTAGGGCCGCTGACCTTTGAATTGGACGGCGAGCATCTGGCCGAGATGAGCCGATACAAAGCGGCAGGCGTGGTTGGCGTAACTCAAGGCCATGCACCTTGGAAGAATACGCGCGTACAGCTAAATGCGCTTCGATATGCCCGAGGCCAGAACATGCCGGTGCATTTGATGCCGCTGGACGCCGAACTGGGCAAGGGCGTCGCGCATGACGGCGAGATCGCCCAGCGACTCGGACTCGAAACCCAACCCAGCGCGGCTGAAACCATCGCCTTGGCGCGGGACCTGCAACTGGTCGCCGAGACTGGCGTCACTGCCCACATTGCCCGCTTATCATCCGGTGAATCGGTGCGCCTGATTAAACGCGCCAAGGCCGAAGGGCTGCCGATCACCTGCGATGTAGCCATCAGTCACCTGCTGTGGGACGAGTCTTATATCGAGGGCTACAACTATCATTATCGCCTGCAGCCGGTGCTACGTAGCGCACGTGATCGCCAAGCATTGATCGAGGCTTTAGAAGAGGGCGTGATTGACGCGGTTTGCAGCGACCACCATCCGATCGCCATTGCCGACAAACGTTTACCCTTTGCTCAAAGCCAGCCGGGGGCTGAGACGCTGCATCTGTTACGAAACGGACTTCAGCAACTGGTGGACAAGGGCGCCCTATCCGAGCAGCGCGCAATCGATGCTGTCAGTCGGGCACCCGCTGAAATCATCGGCCTGTAAACACAATCCATCCCGGGCCACGATGGTTCGGGGATTCACCGCCAACGCCTGGGATTCGACCGCAGCAATTTGCTGATCGGTTGAACGAGGATGGTGGTGGAAAATGATCGGATTAGGGACACCTGCTAACTGGCAAAAATTGAGGCAGTCGCGCCAAGTCGAATGCCCGTGATCCACCTCAAAGTCGTCGTCGCCAAAGGTGCAGTCGTAAATCATCGCCTGACTGCCCTGGATAAATTCAACCAACCGCTCGCCCATGGCTTGATCCGGCTCGATATCGGTGATGTAACAAATATCCAAACCACTGACGCGATACCCCGTCGCGCCCTGCGGATGCGTTAACGGCCATGTCCGGACTGCGCGGCCTGCAACATTTAGATCTTCACCGGCATTGAAGTCATGGATCTGCCATTGTGCTTTGAAGTAGCTGGGATCGACCGGAAAAAACGGCACACGCATCAAATCAAATAACATCTCGCGGCCTGACATATCGGTCAGATTGCCGACGTAAAAATGAACCTGACAGTCATCGCGCCACAAAGGCTGGAAGAAGGGGATACCCATGACGTGATCGAAATGGACATGAGATAACAAAACATGAAACTCACGCTGGCCCTGAGCCAACAGCGCATCCCCGGCGGCCACGATCCCAGTGCCCGCGTCCAATAACAACGGGCCAATTTGGACACAGCTGGTCGCCCCGCCGTAATGAGAAAAGTCTGGCCCTGTGCGCGGAATGCTTCCCCGGGTGCCCCAAAATGTCAGTTCATCAGACGTCATGGCTAGAGTAAAAAACAAGCCGGGCCGTTTGACCAGCCCCGAGCCTCTAATGAGTGACTTACTCGACGAAACCTTGCGTCTCTAAACGACTATGGCCTGTTCGCTTGATCCCCTGTGCCAGCTTGATTTGCAGGCGCAAGTCGTTAATCGAGTTGGCATGTTTGAGGGCTTCTTCGTAACGAATTAGGCCGCGCTGATACAGAGTGAACAGCGCCTGATCAAAGGTCTGCATACCAATCGTAGCACTGCGCGCCATTAAGGAACGAATTTCGTGCAATTCGCCGTTACGGATTTTGTCGGCAACCAATGGCGAGTTAAATAGAATTTCGGTGGCGAGGACCAATTGATCCCGAGTAGGGGTCGGGAGCAGTTGTTGGCCAATAATTCCTTTGAGATTCATGGCCAAATCCATTCGAACGCGGTCGTGCTCCTCTTTTGGGAAGAAGTGCAGAATCCGCTCCAACGCCTGATTCGCTGTGTTGGCGTGCAAGGTAGCCAAACACAAGTGCCCGGTTTCGGCAAAGGTAATGGCTTGTTGCATGGCCTCATTTGAGCGTATCTCGCCAATGACAATGCAGTCCGGCGCCTGGCGCAAGGTATTCTCGAGTGCCGCTTCAAAGCTGTCGGTGTCTACGCCGACCTCGCGTTGGGTGATGATGCAGTTGCCGTGTTTGTGCAGATATTCGATCGGGTCCTCGACCGTCACGATGTGCCCGCTGCCAAACTGATTGCGCTGCTGAATCATCGAAGCCAGCGTGGTCGATTTACCGGAACCGGTTGCACCCACCACAAATACGATGCCTCTTTGTTCCAGCGCCAGCTCGCCTGCAATCGCAGGCAAGCCCAATGTTTCCAGTGACGGCACCTGCGATCGAATTTGCCGTATCACCATGCCTGGACTGTTGCGCTGAAAGAAGGCGTTAGCCCTGAAACGAGACAGGCCATCCGGGGCAAAGGCAAAGTTGGCCTCGTGCTGCGCGGCGAAATCCGCGCTTAACCGTTCTGGCATGACCGAATCAATCAGCGTCTGAACGTCCGTAGGCGTTAGTGCTTGTCGTCCCACTTGTAGCAGACGACCGCGAATTTTCATCGAGGGAATGACGCCCGCGGTCAAAAACAAATCCGACGCATCCCGCTTGACCATTTCTTTGAGTAATTTTTCAAGCGCTCGATTTAATGTCATGCGGCAAAGCTCTCTGGACGCAGGGCCTTTGTGGCAGCAACCTGCCGATCCACGGCACCACGATTCACCAGATCCAGTAAGGATTGATCCAGGGTGATCATGCCTGCACTACTGCCGGTCTGTATCGCGCTGTACATCTGCGCCACCTTGTCCTCACGGATCAGATTTCGAATGGCGCTGGTGCCGATCATGATTTCATGGGCAGCCACTCGGCCACCGCCTTTCTTTTTCAACAGGGTTTGGCTGATGACGCCTTGGAGCGACTCGGACAACATCGAGCGAACCATGTCTTTTTCGGCCGCTGGGAACACGTCAATGATTCGGTCAATGGTTTTTGCTGCACTGGTGGTGTGCAAGGTGCCGAATACCAAGTGACCCGTTTCCGCCGCCGTCAACGCCAGTGAAATCGTTTCTAGATCTCGCATTTCACCCACCAGTATCACGTCGGGGTCTTCACGCAGCGCGCTGCGCAGCGCATCGCTAAACCCATGTGTATCGCGATGTACTTCGCGCTGGTTGACCAATGACTTTTTCGACGCGTGCACAAATTCAATCGGATCTTCGATGGTCAAAATATGGTGATTTCGTTGCTCGTTTACGTAGTCAATCATCGCCGCGAGCGTGGTCGACTTGCCTGAACCGGTCGGGCCCGTCACCAACACCAAACCTCGGGGTTTGCTGGCCAGATCTTTAAAGACCTGACCCATACCCAAGGTTTCCATCGAAAGAATTTCGGTTGGAATGGTCCGGAATACCGCCGCGGCCCCGCGGTTTTGATTAAATGCGTTGACACGAAAGCGGGACACCCCAGGGACTTCAAATGAAAAATCGGTCTCTAATTTTTCCTCGAAGTCACGCCGCTGTTTGTCGTTCATGATGTCGTAGATCAGGCCATGAACGGCCTTGTGATCCAGCTCAGGGACGTTAATTCGCCGAACATCGCCATCGACACGAATCATGGGCGGTAAGCCGGCCGATAAATGTAAATCCGAAGCGCCTTGCTTGGCGCTGAAGGCCAGTAACTCTGTGATGTCCATACCCAGTTCCACTGTATGTTATGTTTCGCGTTATGAGCTCATCTGACGACATTTCACGTTTTGATCACACCCGCCGCCGTATCGATGACGCATTGGCTTCAGCGGGGCGAGCGCCTGAGAGCTGTCAATTAATAGTAGTCAGTAAAACTCAAAGCGCAGATCGACTTGCCCCCCTGGTCCAAGCGCGCCAGATCGAGCTGGGCGAAAACTATCTAAGCGAGGCCCTGCCTAAGATTGAGGCGCTTCCAGACAGCCAAATTTGGCATTACATCGGCGCTATCCAGTCCAACAAGACTGCCCCCATCGCTCAACATTTCGATTGGGTGCACACCGTCGATCGGACAAAAATTGCCACTCGCTTAAATGATCAACGGCCCGAATCCCTTAGGCCGTTGGAAGTCCTGATCCAAGTCAATATTGACGAGGAAGACAGCAAAGCTGGGTGTCGACCGGCGGAGGTCCACGACTTGGCTCGTCATATAGAAAATCTGCCACGGCTGAGACTGCGCGGCCTGATGAGCATTCCGGCGGCCAACCAGCAGGACCCCGAGGCGCCTCATCGTGCCTTGGCGGCTTTACTTGAAACACTAAAGCCCCACCATCCGCATGCAGACTGTTTGTCGATGGGCATGTCGGGCGACTTAGAACCGGCGATTGCCGCTGGGGCGACTCAAGTGCGTATTGGAACGGCCATCTTTGGCCCTCGACCCAAACCTTAGGAAAACCATGAAAAAGATCACCTTCATCGGCTGCGGCAATATGTCCAGCGCCATCATCCGGGGCATGCTGCAAGCCGGCTTTGCGCCAGAACGCATCAGCGCAACCGCCCGCTCTGAAGAATCCCTTGCCGCCATTTCTGCCATGGGCATCGAGGCGATATCTGACAACCAAACTGCCTGCGATCAGGCCGATGTTGTGGTGGTTGGCGTCAAGCCCCAAATGGTGGGCGACGTATTTGGCGAGATACAACTGAAAAATCAGATGCTGATCAGCCTGTGTGCAGGCTTGCCGATCGCTTATTTTGAGCGTCTGTGCGGCGCGCGCAGTGTTGTTCGCTCGATGCCCAATACCCCTGTACTGGTCGGCAAAGGGGCCACTGGGTTATTCGCCAATGCGCAAACCAGCGAGGCCGAAAAGCGCTTGGCCAGCGAAATTTTCTCGGCCGGGGGACTTGCACAATGGACAGAATCCGAAGCGCAGATTGATGCTGTCACGGCGGCCAGTGGGTCTGGGGTGGCCTACATGTTTGCCATGATTGAGCACATGATGAGCGGTGCGGAAAAACTCGGCATGGATCCCGAATCGGCCAAAGCCTTAATCGCTCAAACCATGGCCGGCGCGGCTGAAATGGCCCTGACCAGCGCAGACAGCCCAGGGCGGTTGCGTGAAAAGGTCACCAGCAAAGGCGGCACCACCGCCGAAGCCTTGAAAACCTTTGATGCGCTGGGCTTTGAGTCCATGGTCCATCAGGCCATGCAAGCCGCCTATCGCCGGGCCGGCGAGCTGGCTAAGCTGGACTAATTCGGGCCAAGCAACGCACAATACACCCCTAAGGAGTTCAGATGTCTCAAGCGCTTTTTTCCGCACTTAATGCCATAGGCGGAATCGTTGTATTTTTTATGGTGTTGCGTCTGGTGCTGCAAGCCGTACGCGCCAACTATTACAACCCGATTTGCCAGGGCATCAATCGCTTCACGGCCCCGATCTTGGCTCCCACGTCGCGCCTGTTGCCCGATATTGGGCCGGTCAGTTTGAACGTGCTGGTGATCACTCTGATTCTGCAAGCCGTCATTGCCTATGGCTTGGCCCTAGCGTTTTATGGGGCTGCGCTGAATCCCGCACTGGTCATCGCCTGGTCGGCCATCTCAGTGTTTGGCATGGTGCTTAAGGTGTTCTTTTTTGCGCTGATCATCATGATCATCCTGTCTTGGGTCGCTCCCGGGGCTCGCCATCCCGGCGCCGAACTCGTTTGGCAAATTACCGAGCCTGTCATGGCACCCGTGCGTCGAATCATGCCTGAATTGGGCGGCCTGGATCTGTCACCCATCGCCGTGTTTATCCTAATCCAGTTTGTCGAAAATGGCCTAGTGAGACCCGCCGCCTCGGCCCTTCGCATGCCAGCTCAGCTGTTCTTTGGCGTATGATTGTTACCCCTCAAGACCTGACTTTTGATGAACCACTGTCGCTAACCCGAGGCGGACAGCTCGAGCGCTACACACTGCGCATTGAAACCTATGGCCAGCTCAACGCCTCGGCAGATAACGCAGTTCTGATCTGCCATGCGTTGTCTGGCGATCATCACGCGGCCGGACGCCACCATCCTGAGGACAAAAAGCCGGGCTGGTGGGATCACTACATTGGCCCGGGAAAGCCCATCGACACCGACAAATTTTTTGTCGTTTCTCTAAACAATCTAGGTGGCTGCAGCGGCTCGACCGGACCGATCAGCATCGACCCCAATACCGGGCGGCAGTGGGGCCCTGAATTCCCGGCCGTCACCGTTCAGGACTGGGTCGAAAGCCAGGCACGTTTGGCAGACCGACTGGGTATCCAAACCTGGGCTGCGGTCATTGGTGGCAGCCTGGGCGGCATGCAGGCACTGCAGTGGTCCATTCAATACCCAGATCGCCTGCGTCATTGCTGCGTGATCGCAGCGGCCCCCAAGTTGTCGACCCAAAACATCGCTTTCAATGAAATTGCTAGACAAGCAATCACGCGAGATCCCGAGTTTCATGAGGGACGCTATGTCGAGCATGACACCGTGCCCAAAAGTGGTTTAAGCCTGGCCCGCATGGTCGGGCACGTGACCTACTTATCCGATCAAGGCTTAGGCGACAAATTTGGTCGCAACAAACAAGCCGAGACTCAAGACACTTTCCAGATTGAAAGCTACCTGCGCTATCAAGGCGAAGCCTTTACCACGCGTTTTGATGCCAATACCTATGTGCTAATGACCAAAGCCCTGGACTGGTTTGATCCGGCGGGTGATGGCGAATTAGCAGAAGTCTTGTCCCAGGCCACCTGCGGTTTCCAAGTCATTAGTTTCTCTAGCGATTGGCGCTTCAGCCCCGAGCGTAGTGTCGAGATCGTCAACGCCTTGATCCAAAGCAATCATCAAGTCAGCTACACCTGCGTCGAAACCGATCATGGTCACGATGGGTTCCTGTTGCCAAACGACCATTACGAACAGGCCTTCGCCGCCTATTTAGATCGGATTGAGGTAAGCGCATGAGAGCATCACTGCAACCCGTTATTCGTTGGATCGAGCCTGGCAGTCAAGTGTTGGACCTAGGCTGTGGTGACGGCGAGCTGATGGCGCATTTGCAAGCTCAAGGTTGCAAAGGTTATGGCCTTGAAATCGACAAAGACTGCATCGTTAAGTCTATTGAAAAAGGCGTTAACGTGATTGAGCAGAACCTCGATGACGGACTTACTAATTTTGCGGATAAGTCCGCAGACACGGTCGTCATGACCCAAGCTTTGCAGGCCACTCGTCGGCCTGATTTGGTCCTGGCGGAAATGCTGCGAGTCGGACATCAAGCCATCATCACCTTCCCTAACTTTGCCCACATTAGTCATCGCTATCAATTGGGACTCTTGGGGCGCATGCCCGTGAGTAAGTCGCTGCCTTATCAGTGGTTCGACACGCCAAACATTCACCTCTCGACCTTTTATGACTTCGAACAACTTTGCAAAGCGCAAAACGCCACCATTATCGACAGACAGGTCATCGGCGGAACCCTGGCCTCAATGTGGCCAAATCTGCTGGGCGAGTTGGCATTATTCAGAGTACGAGGTAAGTCGTGAAAATTGTTTTGATGACACTGCTTGTGTGGGCATCGCAGGCCCTAGCTACGGATGAAGTGTTTAAGCGGGGGCCATTCGAGGTTCGAGTAACGCCTTTTCCTTCAACCTTTTTGAGCCCAGAAATGGCTCAGCAATACGGGTTAGCGCGCTCGGAAACCCAAGCCATTTTGAATCTGTCGGTCTATGACACCCGGCTTGAGCGTGCTGTGAAAACGGTCCCGGCCCGTCTCAACGGCCAACAAGCCAACCTGCTGGGCCAGGCGTTCGAGCTAGAATTTCAAACCATCGACGAAGGCGAGGCAATCTACTACATCGCACCCTTCAGAATCTCGGACCAAGACACCGTGCGCTTTACCATTGAAGTGCTGCCCGAGGGCGAGCGCGTGCCGGTGGACGTGAAGTTCAGCCAGAAGTTCTACCAACAATGAACACCTGGGTACTGGCCAGCGAGAATCAGGGCAAGCTCGCCGAGCTAAATCGCCTGCTAGCGGATCGAAATATTCAGGTTCGTTCGATGTGCGAGTTTGATCTAACCGGCGCCGAAGAAACCGGCCTGAGTTTTGTGGAAAATGCTTTGATCAAGGCGCGGCATGTCGCAAAAGAAACCGGTCTGCCGGCCTTGGCCGATGACTCGGGACTGGCGGTCAACGCACTGGGTGGTGCTCCGGGCATCTATTCCGCCCGTTACGCCGGTGTTCACGGCAACGATCAAGCCAATTATGAAAAACTGTTGACGGATCTGGACCCCTTCGAGGACCGAAGCGCTCAGTTTGTCTGCGTGCTCGCACTGGTTCGTAGCGCAGATGATCCACTGCCTGTGATCGCTCAGGGATTGTGGCAGGGTGAAATTTTGCCAGCGCCACAGGGCGAGAATGGATTTGGCTATGATCCGGTTTTCCAACCCAAGGGCGAGACAATAAGCGCCGCCGAATTAAGCCCCCAACAAAAATCTCAGGTCAGTCATCGCGCCTTGGCCTGTGCTGAGCTACTTCGACAACTTTGAGCGCTGTTTACGTCCACCTACCCTGGTGTGAACAAAAATGCCCGTATTGCGACTTTAACAGTCACGTTCGCGAGACGCGTGATGAGCAAGCCTATGTCGATGCCCTGATTCAGGATTTAGCCGTAGACGCGAGCCAACTCGAATCGCCCATCCGTAGTGTGTTCTTTGGGGGCGGCACGCCTTCGTTATTTCAGCCGTCGTCGATTCAGCGCATTATCGAATCCATCGATTCCCATTGCGATCTAATACCCGATGCCGAGATCACACTCGAAGCCAACCCGGGCAGCGCCGAACAAACCCAGTTCAAAGGATTTCGCCAGGCTGGCGTGAATCGCTTATCCATTGGCATCCAGTCCTTTGATAACTCGCAATTAAAAAAGCTGGGGCGTATCCACAATGCAAACCAAGCATCCGATGCGGTGAAAGCGGCCCAGGATGCAGGCTTTGATCGG
>JASFWN010000007.1:0-11629 GCA_050049295.1 Pseudomonadales bacterium | reverse complement strand
TGCAAGCCGAGACGATGGAAACCCTGGAGTCTGTCACCCAACACCCCGGTCAAGGAATGCAGGGCCTAGATTCAGAGGGTCGAGTGCTGGCTTTGGGTAAGATCTCCTGGTTAGAAACCCTCGCCGGACCTGTACCTCAATCCATCCCTTTAGATTGTCCAGATACTCTGGTCGGACTGGTCTGCCAGGGGCAATGGGCGGGCTGGTTTGAAATAGCCGATCCATTAAAAGAGGGTGCCGCTGAGGCCTGTCAACAGCTGCGAGATAGGGGCTTTCGCTTGGTCATGCTCAGCGGCGATAGGGCGGCCGTGGCCGATCACATTGGCAATCGCCTTGGCTTTGATGAAGTGCATGCCCAGTTAAATCCCGAGGAAAAATTAAGCTGGTTAGCTGAGCATACCGAATCGGCCTTTGTGGGCGACGGGATTAACGATGCACCTGCCCTGACGCAAGCCACCGTAGGGTTGGCCATCGGCTCGGGGACCCAGGTCGCGATTGAGAGCGCAGACATCGTGCTGATGAAATCTGATCCATTGGCGGTGGTGGATGCTATTCGAGTAGCCGAGGCGACCTTGAGAAACATTCGGCAGAACTTGGTGTGGGCCTTTGGATATAACCTAGTGCTGATACCCGTCGCGATGGGTGCGTGGGGATTCAGTCTGTCACCCATGTTGGCGGCGGGTGCGATGGCGCTCAGTTCGGTATTTGTAGTCGGCAACGCACTGCGTTTGCGTTGGCAGTAGACAGTGGGGTGGGATGTGAAGAAGTTTATTTGGTGAATGTTGATCAGCCCTTGGGCCTGAGCTGAAGCTCCTTACTGGCTCGAAGGCAAAACGGATCCGGTCTGGAAATTCGCTGAATATCAGGACGATCAATCGGAGCTACGTCGATGCCAGATGGCGTGGGCCATCCATAACCAACTGGCGACCATGACCACGCCGCCGAGTGGTGTGATGAATACCAGCGGACGAAACCCGGTCATTAAATAAACGAACAGCGAGCCTGAAAATAGGCCAGCGCCCAGTAAAAAGCCGGTCGCCGGACGATGAAATCCTGCATAGGCGGCAATCAGAGCAGCCAGCGAATGCGCGATCAGATACCGAGACGCGGTGTCCCAAGTATTGAGCTGCTCGGGCGCCAACACGCCCTCAAGGCTATGAGCGCCAAAAGCACCCAGGGCAACGGCCATGGCGCCATACAGCGCCGCTACAATCCCAACTGATCCCACATCTCATCGACTTGGCTTTTGACCTCGTCGCTCATCACGATGGGTTCGCCCCATTCACGGTCGGTTTCACCCGCCCACTTGTTGGTCGCATCAATACCGAGCTTGCCGCCCAGGCCGGCCACGGGGCTCGCAAAGTCCAGATAATCAATCGGCGTGTTATCAACGATGGTCAGGTCGCGGCTGGCATCCGAGCGGGTGGTAATGGCCCAAATGACGTCCTTCCAATCCCGCGCATTGATGTCGTCGTCGCAGACGATGACGAACTTGGTGTACATGAACTGACGCAGGAATGACCACACCCCCATCATGACCCGCTTGGCGTGCCCGGGGTATTGTTTCTTGATCGTTACCACCGCCAATCGGTAGCTGCAGCCTTCGGGCGGCAGATAGAAATCAACGATTTCGGGGAACTGCTTAATCAGCAGTGGCACAAACACTTCGTTGAGTGCCACACCCAGGATCGCAGGCTCATCCGGTGGTCGCCCGGTGTAGGTCGAGTGGTAAATCGGATCGCGGCGATGGGTGATGCGCTCGACCGTGAAGACCGGGAATTCATCCACTTCGTTGTAGTAACCGGTGTGGTCGCCAAAGGGGCCTTCTGGCGCCATGTCATCGGGATAGATATAACCTTCCAGCACGATTTCGGCGCTAGCGGGCACCTGTAAATCCACGCTTTGACACTTCACGAGTTCGGTTCGCGAGCCGCGCAATAAACCGGCAAAGGCGTATTCACTCAGCGTGTCGGGCACCGGTGTGACTGCGCCTAGAATCGTGGCAGGATCAGCGCCTAGAGCGACCGCAACCGGGAAAGGTTTACCCGGATTGGCTGTTTGGAAGGCCTGGAAATCCAGCGCACCACCGCGGTGAGACAACCAACGCATGATCAAGCGGTTTTTACCTATCACCTGTTGGCGATAAATGCCCAGGTTCGTGCGGCCATCTAGATTGTTGGTGATGACCAAAGGCCAGGTGACCAAGGGGCCTGCGTCCCCAGGCCAGCAGGTTTGGACCGGAATTTTTCCTAGATCGACCTGATCACCCTCAAGCACCACCTCTTGGCATGGGGCCTTTTTGAGTACTTTGGGGCCCATGTCGAGGACCCGTTTCCAAGTGGGCAGGTTATCCAGTAATTCTTTGAAGCCTTTAGGAGGCTTGGGCTCTTTCAAAAAGGCTAACAGCTCGCCCAAATCCCTCAGCGCACTGACGTCCTCTTGACCCATGCCCAAGGCCACTCGGCGGGGGGTGCCAAACAGGTTGGCCAAGACCGGGATGTCGTAGCCGATGGGATTTTCGAATAATAGGGCGGGACCCTCGGATCGCAGCACACGGTCTGCGATCTCGGTCATTTGTAGGTTTGGATCCACCGGATGCGATATCCGTTTGAGCTCACCTAGCGCTTCCAGTTGCGCGATGAAGTCCCTGAGATCCTGATATTTCATGCTATTTGACGCGTTTCATACTCTGGAAGAATTCTTCGTTTGTCTTGAAGTCTTTCATCTTGTCGGTGATGAATTCGATGGCCTGGATGTCTTCCATCGGGTCCAGCAGCTTGCGCAGAATCCACATGCGTTGCAGCTCTTCCTCGGTGGTCAACAGATCTTCGCGACGGGTACCCGACTTGCGAATGTTCAGTGCCGGGAACACGCGCTTTTCTGCCATGCGGCGATCCAGGTGAACTTCACAGTTACCGGTGCCTTTAAATTCTTCAAAGATGACTTCGTCCATCTTCGAGCCGGTTTCTACCAGCGCGGTTGCGATGATGGTCAAGCTGCCGCCTTCCTCGATATTACGCGCCGCACCAAAGAAACGCTTGGGCTTTTCGAGGGCGTTGGCATCCACACCACCGGTCAATACCTTGCCTGAGCTGGGCTGGACCGTGTTGTAGGCGCGCGCCAAACGCGTGATCGAGTCGAGCAGAATGATGACGTCTTTTTTGTGCTCGGTCAGACGCTTGGCTTTTTCGATCACCATTTCGGCGACTTGAACGTGACGCGCCGGCGGCTCGTCAAAGGTCGAGGCGACGACTTCACCGCGCACCGTGCGCTTCATTTCGGTCACTTCCTCAGGACGTTCGTCGATCAATAAAACGATCAGGTGCGCTTCGGGGTTGTTCTTGGTAATCGAGTTGGCCACGTTTTGTAGCATCAGGGTCTTACCGGCCTTGGGCGGCGATACGATCAAGGCACGCTGGCCCTTACCCATGGGGCTGGTCAGGTCGATCACGCGCGCGGTCAAGTCTTCGGTGGAGCCGTTACCGATCTCCATCACCAAACGCTCTTGGGGGAACAGAGGCGTGAGGTTTTCAAACAAGACTTTATTTTTGGCGTTTTCGGGTTTGTCGAAGTTGATCTGGTCAACTTTCAACATCGCAAAGTAACGTTCGTTGTCCTTGGGTGCGCGGATCTTTCCACTGATGCTGTCGCCTTTGCGCAAGTTAAAGCGACGAATCTGGCTGGGGCTGACATAGATATCGTCAGGGCCGGCCATGTAGTTCGAGTTGGCGCTACGCAGGAAGCCGAACCCGTCGGATAGCACTTCCAAGACCCCATCACCGTAGATGTCTTCACCGGATTTCGCGTGCTTTTTCAGGATGTTGAAAATCACATCCTGTTTGCGCGAACGCGCTTGGTTTTCCAGTCCCATGCCTTCAGCAATTTTCAGTAATTGCGGGACGGACATCAGTTTTAGTTCAGATAGATTCATTGAGTTCATGTGCGCTAGGAAGGGTTGGCTTGGCCAAGTGATTAGAAAAAATTGAATGAATTACGCGCAAGAACAGCGCGTTGGGAGTGAATATAGAACTCCAACGCGGTGTTGTCTAGCTTTTGAACAGAGCTATTGGACCCGAATGACTTTACCCCGGCCATCGTCGGTCAACAGATACAGTCGCCCCTGGCTGTCCTCGGCCAAATCTCGGATGCGTCCAAAACGTTCGGTGAAGTGCCGAGCGATCTCTTGAGTTCCATCGGCCGATACCTGTGAGACCAGTTGGTACTTGAGTGCTCCGATCAAAAAATCCCCCTGCCAGTCAGGGAATCGATCGCCTTGATAGCGGATCAATCCAGCCGGTGCGATGGAGGGCGTCCATTGATGTGTCGGATCGGTATAGCCCTCCAGGGTTTCAAAGTCACTGATGCGGGTGCCTAGGCCGTAATTGCGTCCATAGGTCACCAATGGCCAGCCGTGATTCTCGCCACCGGCAATTCGATTTAGCTCATCGCCACCCTGGGGTCCGTGTTCGTGTGCCCACAGTTGACCGTCAGGATCCATCCACAGTCCCTGCACATTTCGATGACCCATGGAGTAGAGCGCAGGGTGCCCCGGGATAACGCCCGCTGCCTCGCCACTCAGGGTAAAACGCAAAATGGAGCCTGCACTGTCATCGGGGTCCTGTGCCCGTTCAGCCTCGCCCCGGTCGCCGGTGGACAGGTACACATAATTGCCATCGGTGACTAGGCGCCCGCCAAAATGCCGGCCACCTCGGGTTGGTCGCATCTGATACAGCTCGCGCGCCTCAATCAGAGCATCGTCTTGGATTCGGCCTGTCCACAATGCCAGTCCCGAACCGCTCCAGTCTCCGGCGTTGAGTGCCATGAATACCCGGCCGGTATCCGCATAATCGGGTGCCAGCAACAGATCAAATCGCCCGCCTTGTCCGGTGGCGTAAGCATCAGGAAGGTTTTGAATTTCGGTGGTGGTGCCGTCGTTTAGATCCAGCCTTACCATGCCGGCGTCGCGTTCGACGACGTAGGCATAGTTCTCGGTCAATTCGATTGACCAGGGGTGATCCAATCCATCCGT
Organism: Pseudomonadales bacterium; assembly: GCA_050049295.1. Taxonomy (GTDB): domain Bacteria; phylum Pseudomonadota; class Gammaproteobacteria; order Pseudomonadales; family Litorivicinaceae; genus Litorivicinus. Next base: position 6,600 of record JASFWN010000007.1, on the reverse strand, counting down.
GAGTGTGACAACGTCCATGGCCCAAGCGGGCCAAGCCATCAGTGCGAGTAGTGCGCGCATGATAAACGTCTCGTGTTAGGGGCCTGACAGTGTAGCTTAGGTTTTGGGGCGGTCTAATACCCAATCGGCCAATCCTGCGGCTAGCCACATAAATAGCAGGGCCACCCAAGCGGTTAGCGCCATCACGGCGCCGCCCGTTACACCGGCCCCCACGGCACAGCCACCCGCCAGCATGCCTCCAAATCCCATCAGGCATGCACCGACTAAATACCGCGTCAGTCCAGTTTGTTCGGTAAAGGCCTGTAATTGGAATTGTCCGGTCAATAAAGAGGCCAAGAAGCTCCCGGCAAATACCCCAAGCACGATGCCAATATCAAAGGAGGGAGGCACCGTTGGCATGTTGATAAAGCCCATTAACGTGTCAGCCGAGGGGCCGGTAAAGCTGACCGATTTCACCGCGACAATGTCAAAGCTCCAACTGGCATGCCAGGCAGTCAGCCCCCAGCCTGCGGCAATGGTTAAACCAACGATCAGTGCCCCCATTGCAAAATAAGGCCGAGTGCGGTGTTGTATTGCAAGCCAGATGCCACAGACCAACAAGGCCAGTCCGATGAATCCTGCCGCACCTTCGGGCAGGTAATCCGACAGATTGCGCGATTCGGCACCGATTAACCACCACCCGCCGATACCTTCTCGAGCAGGGCTCAATCCACCCCGTAAAGTGGCTTGCGATACCAAAGTGACGACAAGGCCTGCGACCAAGGCGCGCTGATTTCCTGTGGCGGATAACACCAACAATCGGCTAGCGCAGCCCCGGGCCATGACCATGCCCAGCCCGAACAAACTGCCACCAACGATAGCGCCGGATAAGCTTCCGGTGGTGGTCAGTTGACGGATGCTACTGGCCTCTAACCATCCCGCCCATATCAAGCTTTGGGTGGCCAGCAGCGCAGCTGCAAAGGCTAGCAACCAAATAGAAAATTTCTGTCCCAATTGACCGCGCCAGAATTCAACGGTCGCCGCGCGCAAACAAAAACGGCTTTGTTGGGCAAAGGCGCCGAAGACCAATCCGGTTGCGACCCCAATCAGAATTGACACCGTGCCTGTGTCTAAAGCTTCAATCCATTCCATAGGGTTATAAAGATATAACAGCTGGGATTAAGGGTCGGAGGTTTGTGGTGAATATTTGATACAGATCTAGTGTTCAAGCATAAAAAAAGCGCCCGCAGGCGCTTTTTCATTGAGGAACGTTAGTCTTACAACTGCTCTTCCAAAAATGCGGCCAACTGCGACTTGTTTAGCGCGCCGACTTTGGTGGCTTTGGCCTCGCCGTTCTCGAACAACATCAAGGTGGGAATCCCGCGGACGCCAAATTTTTCCGCCATCGCGCGGTTCGCGTCGACGTCGATTTTCGCGATCTGCACGCGGCCTTCGTATTCGGTTGATAGCTCTTCCAATACCGGGGCAATCATCTTGCAAGGACCACACCATTCGGCCCAGAAGTCGACCAGGACCGGGCCGGTTGCATTGATAACGTCAGCGTCGAAGCTGTCGTCGGTGACGTGTTTAATCATCTCGCTCATGTTCTATCCTTTCGCTAGCGTGCTGCCCGTATCATCGGGGCTGATCAGCCGTTAATCAACCTTGCTGTGTCCAAGGCGTGGTAAGTCAAAATGGCATCGGCGCCGGCTCGTTTGAAGCTCAGTAGGGTTTCGAGCATCACCTTATCGCGGTCGATCCAACCATTGGCGGCGGCGGCTTCGAGCATCGCGTACTCGCCACTAACGTGATACGCCGTCACCGGGGCTTTGAGTTCTTGTTTGATGCGGTGAATCACATCCAAATACGGTAAGCCGGGTTTGACCATCAAAAAGTCGGCGCCCTCGGACAAATCCATGGCCGCTTCATGCAGCGCTTCATCGCTGTTGGCCGGATTCATCTGGTAAGTCTTTTTGTCGGCCTTACCCAGGTTGGCGGCGCTGCCCACAGCATCGCGGAACGGCCCGTAGTAGGCACTGGCGTACTTGGCTGCATAACTCATGATGCAGGTATGAATATGCCCGTTGGCTTCGAGTGCATCACGAATGGCACCGATTCGGCCATCCATCATGTCGCTCGGGCCGATGATGTCCGCGCCGGCCTCGGCGTGCGAGAGTGACTGGCGGACCAGAGCATCGGTGGTCTCGTCGTTCAATACATAACCTGTCTCGTCAATAATTCCGTCCTGACCATGGGTGGTAAAAGGGTCCAGTGCGGCGTCTGACATCAGGCCAATGTCCGGCACGGCCTGTTTAATGGCTCGGAAGGTCCGTTGGGCCAGTCCATCCGGATTCCAGGCTTCGGCGGCATCCAGAGATTTCACCTCGCTGGGTGTCACTGGGAATACGGCCAATGAACTAATACCTAAATCACAGGCTTCGCTGGCAATGTCGACCGCCTGATCGATACTCAAACGATTAACGCCGGGCATGCTGGGTACGGGGGTACGTTGCCCCGTGCCTTCTTGGACAAAAATCGGCAAGATGAGATCACTGGGTTGGAGTACCGACTCCTGAACCATGGCGCGCAGAAACGCAGTACGGCGCAAGCGGCGCGGGCGAGTACGTGGAAACTGTTGTTCGTAAGTCACGGCTAGTCCTTTTGGTCAGGGCTCCAAGGTTAACCAGTGCGGAACAAAACCCCAAGACTTTGTTCCAACGGCGGTACACAAGGAATCAAGATGTTAAAAAAATACGCCCTGGCACTCCTCGCGATCGCGCTGCTGGCCGCCTTTATTGGATTTGATGTTTCCCAATACCTCACGTTAGAGAGCCTCAAAGCCCGTCAGAATGATCTGAATGCCTGGGTGGCCGGATCGCCACTCCAAGCGGGTTTGATCTTTGCCGCGGCTTATGTGGCGGTAACTGCACTGTCGTTACCCGGCGCCGTCATCATGACGCTCGCCGGCGGCGCGCTGTTTGGATTGGGCTGGGGTTTATTGCTCGTGAGTTTCGCCAGCTCCATCGGTGCCACGTTGGCATTTCTGATTAGCCGTACCCTGCTCCGTCAGTGGGTCTTGGATAAGTTTGGTCAGAACTTGGCTGCGCTCAATGCTGGGATCGAAAAAGAAGGTGGCTTTTATTTGTTCACCCTCCGATTGGTGCCGGTCTTCCCTTTCTTTGTGATCAACCTGGTCATGGGTTTAACGCCCATCAAGACCCGCACCTTTTATTGGGTCAGCCAATTGGGCATGCTGCCGGGCACCGCGGTGTTTGTGAATGCTGGCACGCAACTGGCCCAGATTGACTCGCTGAGCGGATTACTGAGTCCTGCGCTGATCGGTTCCTTTGCCTTGCTGGGTGTATTCCCGCTGGTAGCCAAGAAACTCGTTGATGTTTTGGCCGCGCGCAAGGTTTACGAAGGCCTCGATAAACCTAAAACCTTTGACAACGACATGGTGGTCATTGGCGCCGGTTCGGGTGGCCTGGTCAGTGCCTACATTGCCGCCGCAGTCAAAGCCAAAGTCACCTTGATCGAGCGTCACGCAATGGGCGGCGACTGTCTCAATACCGGTTGTGTGCCCTCTAAGGCCCTCATCAAATCGGCCCGGACGGCTCAGTCCATGCGTGAGGCGAGTGAATATGGAATTGGCTCGGTCGAGCCAGATATCGATTTTGCGGCGGTCATGGAACGCGTGCAGTCGGTCATTAAGGACATCGAGCCTCACGACAGCATCGAACGCTACACCAGCCTGGGCGTGAATTGCGTGACCGGCGAAGCCCGCGTTATTGATCCCTGGCGTGTGGAAGTGAACGGCCAAGTGCTGACTACTCGAAACATTGTCATTGCCACCGGCGCTCGCCCGTTTGTGCCGCCCATTCCGGGCTTGGAAGAGGTGGGTTATCGCACCAGTGACAACCTGTGGGAGCTACGTGAGCAGCCGAAACGCTTGTTGGTCATCGGTGGCGGCCCGATTGGCTGCGAATTGACCCAAGCCTTTAATCGCCTGGGTAGCCAGGTCACGCAGGTGGATATGTCACCTCGCATCATGCCCCGTGAAGATGCCGATGTGGCGGCGGAAGTGGCTGCTCGGTTTGAACGCGAGGGTGTTCAGGTGATGACGGCCACCACCCCAGAAAAATTCGCGATCGAGGCAGGCGCCAAGGTGCTATACGCTCAAAAAGAGGGCGAGTCGATCCGCATTGAATTTGATGAAGTCTTGGTCGCCGTTGGGCGCCGCGCCAACAGCGAAGGGCCTGCGCTGGCGGCTCTGGATCTGCCCGTCCGTCCCAATGGAACCTTGGACGCTAACGAATACTTGCAGGTTAAATACCCCAATGTGTTCGCGGTCGGTGACGTGGTTGGGCCCTATCAATTCACGCATGCCGCTGCGCACATGGCGTGGTATGCCGCGGTGAATGCCCTGTTTGGCGGATTTAAAAAATTCAAAGTGGACTGGAGCGCCTTGAGTTGGGTGACCTTTACCGATCCCGAGGTGGCGCGTCTGGGCATCAGCGAGGATGAGGCGCGTGCACAAGGCATTGCCTATGAAGTCACCCGCTATGGCATCGACGATTTGGACCGAGCGATTGCCGACGGGGAAGCGCACGGCTTTGTCAAAGTGCTGACCGTCCCCGGCAAGGACACGCTCTTGGGCGTGACCTTGGTGGGTGCGCATGCGGGTGACCTGATCCAAGAATTTGTTCTAGCAAAACGCTGGAAACTCGGACTCAACAAGATTTTGGGTACTGTCCATGCCTATCCTTCGATGGTGGAGGCCAATAAGTACGCGGCTGGCGAATGGAAGCGCGCCCACGTGCCAGAAAAATTGTTAGGCTGGGTGGCGAAATACCACGCCTGGCGTCGAAGTTAGTTAAGGAAATCACATTGAAAAGAACACTCATCGGACTGGCCTTATCGGCCGCCTCTGCCCATACGCTGGCGATTCAGCCCAACTCGGACTGGACTGAAGTGCTGCAAGAGGCTCAGGGTCAGACGGTTTACTTCAATGCCTGGGGCGGTTCAGATCGCATTAACCAATACATTGATTGGGTGGGCGAGCAAGTGCTGGCGGAGTACGGTGTAAAACTGGAACACGTCAAGATCGGTGATATCGCCGAGATCGTCACGCAAATCGAATCGGCCAAAGCGGTCGGCAAAGACCAAAACGGCAACGTGGATCTGATGTGGATCAACGGCGAAAACTTCGCCAACATGAAATCGAATGACCTGCTGTTTGGTGATTTCGCCAATCACCTACCCAATGCCGCTTTTGTCGCGGATAAACCCTCCATTGCCTACGATTTCAGTGTCCCGGTCGAAGGACTGGAAGCACCTTGGGGCGGGGCTCAATTGGTTTTTATGCACGACAGCGAGCGTTTGCCTAATCCGCCCAGGAGTGCGGATGCCTTGCTTGCGCATCTAAAAGACGGCGGACGTTTTGCCTATCCCGCGCCCCCGGCTTTCCACGGGACTACCTTTGTTAAGCAAGTCTTGTCCGAAGTCACCCAACAGCCCGAGGCATTGCTCAAACCCGTCGATCAAGCCGATTTTGATGCGGTGACTGCGCCGCTCTGGGCCTATTTGGACGAAATGCATCCCTTGCTGCGGGGTAACGGCAAGGTGTGGCCGGCCAGTGGCGAAGAAACTCGCCAACTCATGGACGATGGCGAGGTCGATATCTCGATTAGCTTTAACCCGAACGAAGCCAGTGCGGCGGTCCGTGAAGGTCAACTGGCTGACGCGACCCGCACCTATATTTTTGAAGGTGGCACGGTCGGCAACACGCACTTCGTTTCGATTCCGTACAACGCCAAGGCAGCCGCAGGTGCCATGGTGGTGGCTAACTTCATGTTGAGTCCCGATGCCCAGGCCCGAAAAGCCGATCCTGAATTTTGGGGCGACCCCACGGTATTGGATCTGGCCAAGCTAGAGGGCACCCAAAAGACCCGCTTTGATCAGATTGATCTAGGTCCCTGGGCGCTACCGATCGAAGAGCTCGCCAATACTCGAAGCGAGCCCCATGCCAGCTGGACCGGTGCGCTGGAGGCCGCTTGGGCCAAGCGTTACGCTCAGTAAGTCTGGCTGTGATCGCGGTGGCCTTTGGGCTGCCGCTGGTCATGGGTGTGTTGGGGACCCTGGGCACAGCAATCGGATGGTTCCCTAATTCGTTACCGGGTCTGACGGTGTTGTCGGACCCGCGTCTTTTTGCCGCCACTCGTTTGACGTTGTTTACGGGGCTGATGGCGACTGCGCTGGCGCTGGGCCTTTGCATGATGACCTTGATGGTGTTTTGGGGACGCGGCTCACTCAAACGAATTCAACAGGCACTGGCACCCTTCTTGGCGGTGCCTCATGCTGCGTTGGCGGTGGGGCTGGTCTTTGTATTGGCTCCCTCGGGCTGGCTAGCTCGACTGATCACGCTGGAGGGCCGCCCGTCCGAGGCCTGGACTGTGCCAGATCCCGCGGGCTGGAGTTTGATCTTGGGACTCGCGTTAAAGGAATTTCCTTTTCTATTGATGACGGCGCTGGCGTATTTGCCACGCTTGAATCCGGACGAGTTTTTGCGCCAAGGACGGGTGTTGGGTTATCGCGCAACACAGTGTTGGGTGCGATTGATTT
>JASFWN010000119.1:0-3825 GCA_050049295.1 Pseudomonadales bacterium | reverse complement strand
AGCGTCATGGTCTTCTTCACGCCAAAGCCCAATCGAGTACTCGCAGCTTGCTGCAATGTCGACGTAATGAACGGCGCACTGGGTTTGGTTTGTGTTGGCTTGTCTTCGCGATCTGCGATCCGCAATGTCCCGGCAGACTGTATTCGGCCCACCACGGCATCGGCTTCCGTTTGGTTGCGCATTTTGATGGCTTTGCCGCCATCTTTGGTGACTTGGAATTCCGCGCTACCCGCTTGTCCCGCTAAGTCAGCGTGTAAGTCCCAGTATTCATCCGGCACAAAGGCACGAATTTCGCGTTCACGTTCCACGACCAATCGCACCGCAACCGACTGAACACGGCCGGCAGAGAGGCCTTTTGCCACCTTGCTCCACAACAGTGGGCTGACCATGAACCCTACCACTCGATCGAGAAAGCGTCGGGCTTGCTGGGCGTCAACTCGATCTTGATTGACCTGACTGGGCGCCTTGAAGGCTTCCTGAATGGCCTTTTTGGTGATCTCGTTAAAGGTAACGCGGCGATATCGGCTCGGATCACCCCCCAAAATTTCGGCCAAGTGCCAAGCAATGGCCTCACCCTCGCGGTCCAAATCCGTCGCGAGGTAGATTTCGTCAGCTTTCTTCGCCAGTTGCTGTAATTCTTTAACGACTTTTTCTTTGCCAGGAATCACTTCGTACTCGGCAACCCAATCGTTATCCGGATCCACGCCCATGTTAGCGACCAGCTTTTTCTTTGCCTGCTCAGCCTTGTAACGGACTTTTTCTTCAGGCGGCAGAGAGCGGGTGTAGGCCGCTTTCCGCGCACGCTCCTTTGCATCGGCCGTCGATTTTTTAGCCTGCTTCGGCAGGTCACGAATATGCCCGACGCTAGATTTAACGACGAAGTCAGAACCGAGATATTTGTTGATCGTTTTCGCTTTGGCGGGCGATTCGACGATCACGAGAGCTTTCCCCACGAGGACCTCACTGGCAGATTTTGGCGCACTTATAAGCGTTTTTAAAAAAGCAGGTCAAGTACCGGCGGTCAAGAAACTTTTTAGCAAGTTGCTTAATAGTAGCCCTTGACCCACCCCATTTGCTGACCCCAATACAGTGGTCCGCAGCGCCATGTCGGGAAACCCAATCCCAACAAACAAGCGGTATCTGCCTCGGCGGCACTGGACACGACGCCCTCGTCTACACACAGCGCCAGCTCCTGAACCATGGGTCGCATCAAACACTCGATTATTTCGGAATCCGGTAGTGTTGAACTGCCGCCTCGATATTCTGGCGCTAACTCGGTTGGCATTAAACGACCCCGAGCATCGGTTTCAAAGCGATAGAATCCTTGACCGGATTTCTGACCCAAATGCCCACCGTTAACGCGCTCCCGTAGAGCACTGGGCTCTGGAACCGGCATTCGACCTGGAAATCCTTGCGCCATGACGTCACTGGCGTGCACACAGGTATCAATGCCGATGACATCGCTGAGTACACCCGGCCCCATAGGCCAGCCATAGGCTTGCATCACTCGATCAATATTCGCAATGTCATGGCCCGCTGCCGCTAATTCATCAAAGGCATTTAAATAAGGAAATAGAACGCGGTTAACCAAAAATCCGGGGCAATCGTTTACCAAGACGGGACGCTTACCTAACGCCGCTGCAAAGGCCATCAATTCGGCCACGGTTTGATCCGATGTGCCCTGGCCGCGAATCACTTCGACCAAGGGCATAACTGGGACTGGGTTAAAAAAGTGAAGCCCAGCAAAAGCATCAGCCTGTGCCAGGCCGTCCGCCAGCTGGGTAATCGAAATCGTCGACGTATTCGAGGTTAGGAATGCCTGATCCCGGCTGGCGTTTTGGGCCTCCTGAAGAACTGCTTGCTTGATATCCAAACGCTCAGTCACCGCTTCGACAATCATGTCACAAGGAGCCAAGGCTTCGAGCTCGGTTGCAAAGTTCAGACGAGCATGAATCTCGGCAACTTGGTTTTCATTTAACCGGCCTTTTTTCAGCGCCCCGGTTGCCAGACGTTCAATTTCCGCCCTGGCGAGCGTCAGTGCCTCTTGTGTCAGGTCGCGAACCACCACATTAAACCCACACAAAGCCGCTTGCCAAGCAATACCGCCCCCCATAATCCCTGCACCGAGCACGCCAACATAGGTTGTTTTTACTTGGCTCGCTGCCTGCTTTTTGGCCGCGCGTTTGTAGGCTTGATCATTCAGGTAACGCTGAACCAAGGCTGCCGCCTCGCCCGACTGAGCCAGCTCAACAAACACTCTCACTTCAAGTGCTTGCGCCGCATCGAGGCTTAGGTTTTGGATTTGATTCATCAGTCCAGAGATAGCCGACTGAGCCCTCTGCCCCGGTTTGGATTCAATGGGAGGCACATCGCATGGGGTGGGCTGTGGTAGGTTTTGACCTCGATCCGAGGCCAGGTCTGATAGAAGAAATGCAATCGCATCGGCCTTGGACTCTCCCAACGCGTCGGCCAATCCTGCTTGGTGCGCTCGCTCGGCAGTCACAGGACGACCCGACAACACGAATTCAGTCGCCGCCTGCGTACCCATTAAGCGGGCACTTCGAACACTGCCTCCCCAGCCCGGGCAGAGCCCCAGGGTGACTTCGGGCAAACCCACACGAGCGCCGGATTGCAACATCCGATAGTCGCAGGCGAGTGCCAGTTCGAATCCGCCACCCAAGGCAAAACCATTGACCCAGGCTAACGTGGGAATCGGCAAGCGGCCTAACCGGTCGAACAAACGCTGTGTTTCAGAGATCCGTTCAATCACTCGCTCAGCTGGATCGGCAAACCAGGTTGGAAAAGCCGTGACGTCCGCGCCCAATACAAAATCACGGTGGGCTGACAGAATCAGCAGCGGAGCCGGATCCACCGCAACTTGATCCAAGGCATGATCAAGGTCTGTTAGTAACGCTTCGTTGAACACGTTGACCTTGGGCGCCTGCAGAGAGAGCTCCCAATGTTCAGCGTGACGATTTAATTCAATGGTATTCATAGACCCTTCCGCCGTGGACAGCGCTGAAGCCATCCTTTTAGTTCGTCCAAATGGCTGGACTGCTCATATTCCCACCATGCTCCGATTTGGCTGGCATTAGCATCCACCCCAAGTACACCTGCCGGGGCTTGCGACAGCCACTCGGACAAGGCTTCGGCCGCTCGGTGGCTTCCTGGGGAATCGCCTTGGCCGACCCAGTCATCCGCGGATTTCCAAACCGAGAAATGATGCTCGCCGACCCCGCCTGCCAGACTATAAAAAGGCTGCATCGGGCGCGATGAACGGGGCTTTGCCCATTCGCTAACACTTCGAACGTTAGGAACCAAACCCATCTTTCGAGCCGCCTGACGACACTCCATCTGACGTTTTTCTTGAGGCGAGGGCCGAAGCCAAGTGAGCCCACTAAATATCAAGGCTGCTGCGACTGCCAGCGAAATCCATAGTGCCATGTACCACTCCATCTTCGTGCAGTGCACAATTTGCCCGATTAGAAAGATAATGAAAAGCTCAAGCGCTTAGGTAAACTGCGCGCCATGTTCGATATTGCCGTCAACTTAGCCGACTCTCAATTACGTTATCAGGCCGATCAAGTGCTCCAAGATGCTCGCGACGCGGGCGTTGAGCACTGTTTGTTGATTGGCACCGACATCGAGGAATCCCAATGGCTCGCCGACCGAGCCGAGGCGTGGAGCTTGCCCTTCACTGCAGGCATTCACCCGCACTATGTGGCGGAAACCGAAGCGCAGGCGGAATCGGATTGGCAAGCCAAATTAGCGGAGTTAATACGCCACCCGCTTTGTGCCGCTGTCGGGGAAACCGGCCTGGACTGG
>JASFWN010000006.1:0-11761 GCA_050049295.1 Pseudomonadales bacterium | reverse complement strand
GGCGGGGTTAGCAACCTGCATCTAGCCCATCAATTGGCGCAAACCTCAATCCTGCCTGGAACGGTCGTGATCAGCGAGCCCAACCCCGAGCCGCTTGCCGGTAAAACCCTGTGTGGGTTTTGGCCTGAAAAAGAGCCGCTTGCGATTAAGCCGAATCAGCGCTGGCAACAGTGGGGTTTTAGTCATGCGGGTCAGCAGGTCAATCATTTGGCCCATGACTGGACCTACTGTCGCTACGCGGGACCGGACTTTGCCCGTCAGGTGAGGGCGATTGCTGAAACCCATCCGCAGATTTCTTGGCGCCAAGAAGCATTAGCCCAGCGGCCAAAAGCGCGCTGGGTGATGGATTCTAGACCGCCGAGCATGGAGCAATTTCAGGCCTACCAAAGTTTCGTGGGCTTTGAGGTGGATTCAGTTCAAGGCGAAACCCTGGGTTTGATGGAGGATCTTTGTTGCGAGGATCAGGGGATCAGTTTTGTTTATCGGCTGCCGCTGGGTCAGCGGACATTGATTGAGTTGACCCGATTTGAAACCACACCCACGCCGCTGGATCAGCTAGAGCAGCGACTTCGACTCATGGTGGGTAAGCGACAGATTCACTATCGGGAGGCCGCGGTCATCCCGATGGGCGTTCAGTGCGATGATCACTGGGGCTTTCCCGTCGGGGCTCGAGGTGGGTTCGCTCGGGCATCGACGGGGTACAGCTTTTTTGCCAGTCAGCGTTGGGCTGTCAAGGCGGCGCAGGATCTGCTGAATGATCGAGTCCCCACCGGTCCATACACGGCGCTAGAAAATTGGATGGACCAAGTGTTCCTGCGTTTATTGCGGAACCATCCCGAGCGTCTGGCAAAGGCGCTGTTCGTGATCGCACAACGCATGGCACCGGACCACTTTGCCGCCTTCATGGCGGGCGGATCTGTATCGGCCTGTTTGCGAATGATGCGAGCCGCGCCACCCAAGCCCTTTATTCAGGCAGCAATCAAATGGGCGTGATTGACCTGGCCGCTTTGGCATTGATTGTGTTGCTGGGGGTGCCGCATGGCGCACTGGACCCCATGCTGGCGATTCGCGCGGGTGTGCCTAAACGGATTGGCGCGATTGCTTTTTTTCATGTGATTTACATTTCGATCGCGGCTTCGTTTTGGTTGTTTTGGATCGGCTTTGGTCCTTTTGCACTGATCGCATTTTTGGCGCTGTCCATCTGGCATTTTGGTGGCGATGCATTACCCGGGGATGCACCTGCTCTGCATCGGCTGGCCTACGGTAGCTGGGTGTTGTTATTGCCGATGGCGTTTTCACCCGATCAGGTCAGTCACCTGTTTGGGTTGTTGATTAACGAACCGATAGTGCTTCCCAAAACTGTCTTGTGGGTTGCATTGGGGTTGCTAACCCTATTCGGGGTCTTTTTTACGGGTGGCATTCGCCGCATGGAGTGGTTTGCCTTGGGCGCTTTTGCCTGGCTGTTGTCGCCCCTGTGGTACTTCGTGATTTTCTTTTGTCTGTTACACAGTCCTCGGCATCTGATTCGAGAGTTCCGCAAACTGTCGTCACTCGAACGTTGGATCGGTGCCGGCGTCATGGTCGTGATGATGCTGGCTACCCTGGGACTGGGACAGGCAGCAACCGAATTATTCGCCGGATTTGATCCGGCTACCGCCGAGGGGGCATTCCGATTGGTCTTTATCGGAATCGCTGCTTTGACATTGCCCCATATGATTTTGGTCGAGGTTTTAGAGCGCCGTGAACGCCGCACAACGCAAACAATGGCATATTGAGCAAGCCCTTCGGCAGCAAGCGGCATCGGTAGCTGTGGCTCATCCGTTCGATCGAATCCGTCTGACGCACAATGCGTTGCCGGACGTGAACTTTGATGAGATTGATCTGAGCGCTGAGTTTTTTGGCAAGTCCATGGCCAGCCCAATGTTTGTTAGTGCCATGACCGGCGGAATTGATTGGGCAAATGATATCAATCGCGCGTTGGCAGAAGCCTGCCGGGAGCGCAGTTGGGCCATGGGTGTCGGGTCGCAACGCATACAACTGGATGACGATCGCGGGCAAGGTTTCGAGAAGCTTCGTCACTGGGCCGGTGATATTCCGCTGTTCGCCAACTACGGCGCGGTCAATCTGCTTGGGCTAAAGGACGTCGCAGATCTTAAGCGACTGACCGATCCTCTGCAGGCCGACGCCCTAGTGCTGCATTTAAACCCGATGCAAGAGGTCTTTCAGTACGGCGGTGACTTGAATTGGAAGGGCGTTGCCCGATGCATTGAGGCGGTTTGCCGAGATTTAGCTGTGCCTGTGGTGATTAAAGAAGTCGGGTTTGGCATCACGTCGGCGGTGGCCACGCAGTTAGTTGAATTAGGCGTAGCGGCCATCGACGTGGCTGGACGCGGTGGCACTCGGTTTGATTCGATCGAAGCGGCAGCGAATACGCGCGTTCAATCTCAAGCCGAGGTATTTGCTGACTGGGGTCAGGATACCGTCGAGTGTTTGCAGCACATGCCGGCCTTACCCGTCGATGTTTGGGCGTCGGGTGGGTTGCGCAACGGACTGGACGTCGCCAAATCCATGGCGCTGGGCGCGTCTGCCTGTGGCTTCGCGGGGCGACTCTTAGAGCCCGCCACTCAGTCGGCCGAGGCCGTGATTGAGATCATGGATCAACTATCGAGCGAGCTGCGTTTGGCCTGTTTTGGTTTGGGTGTCCAGCGGGTTTCTGATATTGATAACACACACATTTGGAAGGAAGCACGATGAGCGGGTTTAGCCGATTGGGGTGGGAGTACACCACTGCTGAGGGTCAATCAGTCAACGTCGACCTAGTGAAGCGCGAGGGTCAAATCCATTGCTCCGTGCAGGGCCAATCAATCGAATTGCCGATCGAGCAAGTGCCGCAATTGCAGCAGGCCTTGGCTCAGATGACTGGGGCGGCCACGGGGGTAGCCACGGGGGTAGCCACGCCCATTGCGCCGCAACCCGCTAGCCCTGCATCGGCTTTGCTAGCGGTTCAGCCAAAGCCTGTCCCCGAACGAGAGATCGATCCCAATTTCCCGGCCAAGATTCGTAATGGACTGTTGGTGATGGTGGGCCTGGTGGTGGTGATCTTGGCCTGGGATATTTTGGCCAATAATCGCCTTTAATTCATCGGGCGTTCAGCCAGCAGAACACTGCGGCCGTAGATTTGCTTGTGCTCAGGACAAAAGGTCACAAGGCGCGTGCCGGCCTGTTCCAGAAAATCACAATATTCCTCGATCGATAGACTCGCGTGATAGACCTGCTCGCCTTCAACTCGCCCATCGACTTCACCGGCTCCAGGGCCGACCGTTAGTAATAACCGCCCTTGGGGTTTAAGCATCGTCAGTATGCTGGGCAGGCTGGCGCGCTGCTGATCGGGTGATAAGTGAAAGAATCCATCCCAGCTCACAATGGCATCGAATGCCCCTAAATCGGGTAATGCCGTCATATCGGCTGCGATCCAGTCCGCATCGGGGTAATGCTGACGCGCGAGTTCAATCATGGCCGGCGCAAAATCAACGCCGATCAATGTCGCCCCCTGGGCTAAGAAGTAATCCGCCAGCGGCTTGCCGCTGCCACAGCCCAAATCCAAGACCCGCGATTCGGAGGGAAGCGCCAACTGATCTAACCAAGCTCGCTCACCCAGATCGGCTGCACGCTGCTTATGCCAACTCTGAGCATTTTGTTGGTATACAGCTTGATTTATATCAGGTGTCAGTCTCATTGGGTGACTCTATCGGTTATAATGCGGCGTTTTCCAGCGTCGATCTGTTATATTGGTCTGACCAATCCAAGGAAGACTCATGAACCAAGCAACCCAATCCCTCGCACTTGACCCTCAGGCATTACTCGCCGAGCTCACCCAGGCGGTGGGTGCCCGTTATACCCTGACGGACAGCGCCAAGATGGAGCGATTCACTCGGGGATGGCGATTTGGCGGCGGTGAAGCGCTGGCGGTGGTACGCCCGGGTAACTTGGTCGAAATGTGGCGTGCGCTCAAGGCCTGCGTCAAAGCGGACGTGGCCATTATTGTTCAGGCTGCCAATACTGGCCTCACCGGTGGCTCGACTCCGAATGGTGCCGATTACGACAGGCCGATTGTCATCATCAGCACCATGCGTATTGACGATATTCAACTGATTAACGACGCGAGCCAAATTGTCGCGTTGCCTGGCAGTACGCTGTTTGGTCTGGAAGAACGCTTAGAGAAGCACGGCCGTGAACCGCACTCCGTCATCGGCTCGTCCTGTATTGGCGCCTCAATCGTGGGGGGTGTGTGCAATAACTCGGGTGGTGCGCTGGTCCAGCGTGGCCCGGCCTATACCGAATTGGCGATCTACGCGCAGATTGGCGCAGAAGGTCAGCTTGAATTGGTCAATAACCTTGGCATTGAGCTAGGCGACGAGCCTGAAACCATGCTTAAAGCGCTGGATAAGCAAAGCTACAGCCAGGCGGATATTTTCGATCCCGGTAAGCTTGCTTCAGACAATGAGTATGCAGAGCGGGTCAGGGACGTCGACGCCGATACACCGGCTCGATTTAATCACGATCCGCGACGCTTAAAAGAAGCCTCTGGCTGTGCGGGTAAGCTGGCGGTATTTGCTGTGCGAGTCGACACCTATGAAAAGCCGGCCCAGCAAAAAGTGTTTTACGTGGGTACGAATGACCCAGCAGTGCTGGCGCAAATGCGTCGTGACATTCTGGGCGAGTTTAAAAACCTGCCGGTTTCGGGCGAGTACATCCACCGCCACGTGTATGACATCACGAAAAAATACGGCAAAGACAGCTTTTTTATCATCGATAAGTTTGGCTCGAAATACATTCCCAAACTCTTTGGCATGAAAGCCGTTGTCGACCGTCATGCCGACAAAATTAGCTTCTTACCGAAAAAGCTATCTGACAAATTTTTGCAATATTTCTCCTATTTGTTGCCCAATCAATTGCCCAAGAAGATGGAGCAGTTCCGGGATCGCTTCGAGCATCATTGGATGCTGGAAATGTCTAACGAAGGCGTTGATGAGGCCCGGGCTTATTTGACGGAGTTCTTTAAGACTCACGAAGGCGATTTCTTTGAATGCACCGAGGACGAGGGCGATAAAGCCATCCTGCATCGCTTTGTAGCCGCAGGTGCCATCGGCCGTTATCACATCATGGAAGCCAAACGCATGGGGCCCATGATGACGATTGACGTGGCGTTTCGCCGCAATGAATTTGAATGGATGGAAACCCTACCTCAGGATGTTGAAGCTCAGGTATCCGACAAGTTTTATTATGGGCACTTTTTGTGCCACGTCATGCACCAGAACTACATCATGAAGCCCGGTGTGGATGCCAAGGCCTGCAAGCAAAAAATCTTGGAAAACTTTGACCAGCGCGGCGCGGAATACCCAGCTGAACACAACGTGGGCCACGAATACAAAGCCAAACCTGTGCTGGTTGAGCATTACAAATCGATTGATCCGACCAACGCCTTCAACCCCGGGATCGGCCAAACCAGCAAGCTGAAAAACTGGAGCGAATAAGAAATCAGAACCTGACGCGTATGGGTTGCGCGTTCGGTTCTCGCTCGGCGAGCTGTCGCGCTAATTGCTCGTCCCTGATATCGACATAGGCCATCCATAGAAATAGCGCAAACAGGCCAGAACCAAATAACAAAGCGATCAGTGCGATCATGTTGGCCTCCGGGTTGTTTGTCTGATCCAGAATAGTACCAAAGGGCAGGTCCGCAACTTTTTTCTGCGACGCCCCTTTGCCTGTCATTTCAGACATTTTTCGGTACGCTAGCCAAAATTATTTGAGAGCCTATATGCCTGCCAGACCGCCGCGCCCCGCGATGGGCATTGCCACCCCCACGTCTTATCTAAACAAGCTCCGCTATCAGATGTATTTGCAGGCTTACCGATCGGCCGATCCTAGCGATTGGCATGATGCGATCCGTGAGTATTTTGACCCGGAGGCCGTGATCGACATCAGCCATCCGTTAAATCGATTGAGTGGCGCACAAGGGTATCTAGATAGCTTTATCCAGCCCTTGCAGGACAGCTTTCGTGGGCTTCAGCGGCAGGATCAAATTATCTGTGGCGGTGAGTATCAAGGCGGCGAATGGGTCACCAGCATGGGCTATTTCTATGGTCACTTTTGCTCGCCGCTACTGGGCATTCCTGCTTCGCAAAAAATGGCGGTATTGCGTTACGGGGAGTTCTTGCGGATTGAGCAGGGCCGTGTCGTTGAAGCGCAATGCTTTGTTGGCCTGGCCGAGCTGATTATTGCGCTGCATCTGTGGCCGCTGGCGCCCAGCACCGGCTACGAAGGGGTATATCCCGCTCCGGCCAGTCATGACGGCACGCAGATTCGCGATAACGATCCTACTGAAAGCCGAGCCACCGCCGATTGGATCGAAGCGATGCTGATGGAGCTCACCAGCCCGGATGCGGCCTGGGCACCCTATTGGGATCCCAGAATGGTGTGGTACGGGCCGGGCGGGTTTGGTGCTTACAGCACAGTGGACGCCTTTAAAGCCTTTCAAATGCCCTTTGAGAAAGCCTTTAAAGGATGGGGTGATGGGTCCCAAGACGGCATTACCGGCGTCGGGTCAAAATGCAAAGCAGGCGATGGTCAGTATGCGTTTTTGAACGGGTGGCCGCAGATCACAGGTATCCACGTAGGGCGTTTTATGGGTATTGGAAAAACCGGTAAACGGGTTTACATGCGTGACTGCGATTGGTGGCGGATGCAGGACGGTAAGATTCTGGAAAATTGGTGCATGGTCGATACCTTGGATCTGGCCATGCAGATGGACGTCGACGTCTTGGATCTGATCAGTCAGCGATGAGTGAGTTACTGCCCTGGCAATACGCGGCCATCGCTCTGGTGTTTGTGTGGTCTGGCTTTGTCCGCAGCGGGCTTGGCTTTGGTGGGGCTGTGTTGTCGCTGCCGTTTCTACTGTTGATTGTTGATGACCCACTGATTTTTCTGCCGATTATCGCAGTGCATTTGTTGTTTTTTTCTTCGCTGATCATGTGGCAATCCCAGCGCGCCCGACGGCGAGAGGGAGGCGAGGCCAGTATTGACTGGGGTTACCTGAAGTATTCGCTGAAAATCATGATGGTGCCCAAGCTGATCGGTGTGCTTGGGCTGGTCACCTTGCCAACCCAGGTGATGTCGACGATTGTGCTGGTCATCGTGGTGGTCTATTCGATCGGGTATGTCTTGAATAAGCCATTTAAATCCGAAAACCCTCACGTTGATGCGATTTTTCTAGCGCTAGGCGGATATGTCAGCGGTACCTCTTTGATTGCAGCACCCTTGGTGATGGCGGTGTATTCCACCCATGTGCCGCGTTATCAATTGCGCGACACCTTGTTCGTGCTGTGGTTTGTTTTGGTCACGATCAAGATGCTGTCATTTGTGGCGCTAGACGTAGATCTGCAGCTAATTCATCACCTTTGGTTGCTGCCGGCGGCCTTTGTTGGTCACTTGATCGGGCAGCGCATGCATGAGCGCTTGCTGACCACGGATCCGGTGCAGTTCTATCGCTACCTGGGCAGCGTTTTGTTGGGCGTCAGTTTGTTAGGCATCGGGCGGACGCTTTTCAGTTAACCTTGGACTCAGGTCACATCGCTTGTTTGATCTGGCTTCTACACTCAATGCATGAATTTTATGCAGATGCTGGGCGAGCTGAATCGCCTCCAAGGATCGGATCTCTATTTGTCGACCGGAACGCCGGCTCATATTCGCGCTAACGGGGTCATGAATCCAATTGGCTCGCCGCTTTTGCCCGGACAATCCGCCGAACTCTTGGATCAAGTGCTGACTGACGCACAGCGTGCCGAATTTCATGCCAAGCCGGAGCTCAATTTCGCTATCAGTGAATCCGGTGTGGGCCGTTTCCGTGTCAATGCATTCAAGCAACGCGGCGAAGTCAGTGTCGTCGCGCGTTCAATTAAGACCGATATTCCCAGTTTATCCGGGCTCGGTTTGCCGCCTATTCTGAAGACGCTTGCGATGGCGCCCCGGGGGCTGATTTTGTTTGTTGGCTCGACGGGCTCGGGTAAATCGACCAGCTTGGCCTCCATGATTGATTACCGAAATGCTAACGCCCAGGGCCACATCATTACCATCGAAGACCCGATCGAATTCGTGCACTCGCATAAGCAATCGGTGATCAATCAGCGCGAGGTCGGCATGGATACCGACAGCTACCAAGACGCCTTAGAAAACACGTTGCGCCAGGCTCCGGACGTGATTCTGATTGGCGAGATTCGGACGCGGGAAACCATGGAGCACGCGATCGCCTTTGCTGAAACGGGACACCTGTGCCTTAGCACGCTGCACGCAAACAATGCCAACCAGGCGTTGGACCGGATTATCAATTTTTTCCCAGAGGATCGCCGCAACCAGTTGTTGTTGGATCTGTCGCTGAATACTCGAGCCATCGTCTCTCAGCGTCTGGTCCGTACCTTAGCGGGCGGTCGCACGGCAGCGGTCGAAGTCCTGCTGGGCTCACCGCGAATTCAGGATCTCATTCGTAAGGGCCTGATCGACGAGATCAAAGAGGCGATGGAGCAGGGTGAGACCGGCGGCATGATGACCTTTGATCATGCCCTACTGCAGTTGGTGGAGCAGGGCAAAATCGACGAGGCAGAAGCGCTCAAAAATGCCGACAGTGAAAATAACGTACGTTTAGCGATCCAACAGCTAAAGACGCAGAGCCAGGGCGTGCAGGGCGGTGGATTTACACTGGAGGACAATGCCGAGCCCGATCCCGGCTCGCGACTTTTCTAATTCATGGCGTAGCGCACCGGACTGGGGCATACTTCTCTCAGAATGTAGCACTGCGAGTAACACAATTGTTCCACTTATCTGCCTGCGATTACCCCCTTCTAATTCTTTCGCTTGAATCCGGTGACCCCATGCCGTTGGATGCCTGGATTCAGAGCCAGTTGGCAGATCGAGCGGAGCTGGTTTCACGACCCTGGGCGCTGGATGTGAGTGGCTGCACCGGCCATGTCGATATGGGTGAAATCATCCGGGTTTGCAGAAAACATGGCGTGACCTTGGCCGGGGTGATGGGGGCCGGCGGCGGCACCCTAGGCCAGGCGAATTCGATGGGCTTGGCACTTTTGCCACCGGCGGCCTCGGAGCCGCTACAACTGAGCCAGGCTGAACCCGCACCTCAGCCGGTTCAGGCGCCAACCCCGGTGGCTGCCTTAGGTGCGCAGGTTGTCGCGACACCGGTACGTTCAGGTCAGCAGGTTTGGGCCCAGGCGCGTGATTTGGTGCTACTTGGGCAGGTCAGCAAAAGCGCAGAAGTCATGGCCGATGGCAATGTGTTTTGTTATGGCCCGATGAACGGCCGAGTGGCGGCCGGGGTGAGTGGCAATACCGATGCCTGTGTGATTCTAACGTCACTGCAGGCCGAACTGGTGGCCGTGGCGGGCGTGTTTATGGCATTGGATGACCTAAGCGAGCACCCTTGCTGGGGCAAGCCGGTGCAGGTTCGTCTGGTTCAAGATCGCTTGGAAATCACGCCCATTCGCATCGCCTAACGCTAGCACCCCTGAGGGGTGCATGCTAAAGTCAAAGAGTAGATTTCAGTCAGGGATACCCCATCATGGCGACCATTATTACCGTCACTTCAGGCAAGGGCGGCGTCGGTAAGACCACCTCCAGTGCAGCCATCGCCACCGGCCTCGCTCAGAAGGGACACAAAACCTGCGTGATCGACTTTGACGTCGGGCTGCGCAACCTCGATTTGATCATGGGCGTTGAACGCCGCGTGGTATATGACTTTGTCAATGTGATCCAAGGCGAAGCGAGCTTGAATCAGGCCTTGATCAAGGACAAGCGCACGCCGAACCTGTTTATCCTGCCGGCTTCACAGACCCGCGATAAAGACGCGCTCAGTCAGGAAGGCGTAGGCGAAGTGTTGACCGAACTGGCGGACGATCTGGGATTTGAATACATCATCTGTGACAGCCCCGCGGGCATCGAGAAAGGTGCGTTTTTGGCGCTGTATTACGCCGATCATGCCATTGTGGTGACCAACCCTGAGGTCAGTTCGGTACGTGACTCGGATCGGATCTTGGGTATTTTGCAAAGCAAATCCAAAAAGGCCGAAGAGGGTGGCAGTGTGGGCGAGCACTTGTTGCTAACCCGTTACAACCCCGAGCGAGTCGAAAAAGGCGAAATGTTGGCGCTGGAAGATGTGCACGAAATTCTGGCCATCGATGTGTTGGGCGTCATTCCCGAATCGCCCGATGTGCTATCGGCGTCGAACTCCGGTGAGCCTGTCATCCTAGCCAGCGACAGCGACGCGGGTCAGGCCTATGTCGACGCGGTTGATCGCCTGCTGGGACAAGAACGTCCCCTCAGATTCTTAACCAAACAAAAGCGCGGATTGCTATCACGCGTATTTGGAGGGTAAGTCATGAGTTTGATGTCGTTTTTTAAGCGCGAGAAAAATACCGCGAAGCAAGCCAAAGAGCGTTTGCAGATCTTGATTGCGCATGAACGTGTGCGCCGTGAAGGCCCAGACTTTCTGCCTCAGCTTCAACAAGAAATCATTCAGGTCATCAGCAAGTACGTTCAGATCGATGAAGACGCGGTCAAGGTCCAGTTGGAAAAAGAAAACGACTGCGCGGTGTTGGAGCTAAACGTCACGCTGCCTGATGACCAATAACTTCGTTTTCTACGATTACGAGACCACGGGGATCGATCCAGCCATGGATCGTCCCATCCAGTTTGCGGCTTGCCGAGCCCAAGCCGATTTCCAGCCACTGGACCAACACGAGTTTAAAGCGCGCTTGGCGGGGGATGTTTTACCCAGTCCGGGCGCTACCCTGGTGCACGGTTTAAGCCCCGCAGTACTCCAGCGCGACGGATTGTCCGAATCCGAGTTTGCCGGTCGCATTGAGGCCCTGTTTACCGAATCGCCTCAGGTCATCATGGGCTATAACACGGCCAGTTTTGATGATCCTTTCACCCAGCATTTGTTTTATCGAAACTTTATTGACCCGTATCAGTGGCAGTTTCACGACGGAAACCTGCGCTACGATTTGATTGTGGCAGTGCGCGCAGCCTATTTGTTTGCGCACGATGCATTGGTGTGGCCTGAACGTGATGGGCAGCTATCGATGAAGTTGGAGGACCTCGCACCGGCCAACGGAATCAAGCACTTAAACGCGCACGATGCGTTAGGCGATACTCTGGCGACTCGCGACCTCGCGCAGCAGTTGGCACAAAAGGCACCCGATCTTTGGCAGGAATGCCTCTCGATGGCCCGCAAACAGACCGTGATCGAGCGGATCGAGACGGCCATTCAGACGCACGGCGCTTTGGTGTTGGTCGATCCCTTGTTCGGCCGTGAGCGGGGTTATGCCGGATTGGTGTATCCGGTCGGGCGTAACCCGAATAATGCCAACGAGATGTGGTGCATTGATCTGGGTATGGACGTTGAAGTGTTAGGCCAGCATTCGGTTGAACAATTGCAACATTGGCTGACCCTGCCCAAGGACCAGCGAGATGCAGACACGCCCAGGGTGCCCGTCAAGCGTATCCGGATGAACAAGGCGACGGCGGTCTTTCCGTTGGAAAAGTTAGGCCAGCACCCCGATGCCGTGGCCCGAGCAGGGATTGATCGGGATGCATTTAAAGCGCGGCGGGCCTGGCTGCGAACCCAGCCACTCAGCCATTGGCATAGCTTGCTCGAAGGTGTGCTAGGGCGCGAATATCCGGTCAGCGAGTGGGT
>JASFWN010000117.1:0-3891 GCA_050049295.1 Pseudomonadales bacterium | reverse complement strand
AGCGTTTGGCAGCCACATCACCGCCAATCGAAGCCCAAACCTCGCCCTCTGGCCGCGAGTCCTGGGCTACCATCCGCGCCGCCTCGGCGTTTGAATTCACCGCAATGCGCTCGGCCTGCGGCACATTCGCGTCCAGCCATTGGCGACACTGCGCCAGAGATTGCTGGTGGCTGTAAACATGGGTGATGTCACGCAATTCCACCTGACCGTCTCCCATCAGGTTGTGATGGATCGGCATCTCAACTTCGCCGCAGATCTTTAGAGGCGAGGCAATAAAGCTGTCCAGCGTGTGACTGACCACACCCTCAGTGCTGTTTTCGACCGGTACCACACCATAATGCGCGCTGCCCGCTTCTACTTCACGGAACACATCGCGGATGGTGGTTTGCGGATTCAAAACACCCGCGCTACCAAAATGTTTATGCGCCGCGGCTTCGGTGAAAGTGCCTTGTGGCCCCAGAAACGCAATCTGGGTGGGCTCTTCCAAGGCCAAACAGGCCGACATGATTTCACGGAAAATTTGAGCGGTGCGTTGAGGCGGCAAATCACCCTCGGCCCGCTCCATGACCCGGCGTAACACCGTGGCTTCACGATCAGGTCGATAAAACACCACGGGCTGCCCACCCGAGTCGGCTTTTTTCACCCGGCCAACCTGCTGGGCCAGATCCGCACGCTTTTCAATCAGACGTTGAATTTCTAAGTCCACTGAATCAATGGCTTGACGTAGTTCGTCCAAGTTCATGCGTGTTGCGCCTCAAATTCCTGCATAAAGTCGACCAGCGCGTTGACCGCATCGCTGGGCAATGCATTGTATAGCGAAGCCCGCATACCGCCGACACTACGGTGCCCCTTTAGAAACATCAGACCCCGAGCCTCGGCTTCGCTGACAAACCTCTCGTTCAAGGATTCATCCGCCAACAGGAATGGAACATTCATACGGCTACGAGCCGCCGGCGCGACCGGATTGGAATAAAACGTCGATTGATCAATCGCGCGATATAACCGCTCACTGCGTGCCTGCGCACGCTGATTCATGGCCTCAACACCGCCTGACTGTTCGATCCATTCCAGCACCAAGTCAATCAAATAAACCCCAAAAACCGGTGGTGTATTGACCATGCTGCCGGCCGCATCTTGTTTGGCGAAATCGAACACACCCGCCAGACCCGTAACGGATTGAAGTAATGCACGACGGGCGATCACCAATGTAACGCCCGAGGGACCTAAATTTTTCTGCGCACCGGCGTACACCAAATCGTGGCGCGCCCAATCAATGGATTCGCTAAAAATGCTGGAGCTGGCGTCGCAGACAATCGGCACATCATGCTGACCAATGTCGCTGACCCGAACGCCATGGATGGTCTCGTTGTGGCAGTAGTGCAGATAATCGACGCTTGATATCTGGGCGAGGTTTGGCACATCGGTGTAGGGAGCCGAACCCGTCACCTCGACTTGAGCGTACGACTTGGCGGCCTTAATCGCTTTTTCACTCCAAGCTCCGGTATTTAGGAAATGGATTGATTTTGCGCCCAAATTCACAGGGATCAGATCGAACATCGCGGTAGCGCCGCCCTGCAAAAACAGCACCGCATAATCGTCAGGCACCGCCAGTAGACTACGAACACGCTGCTCGGCCGATTCAAACGTCGCAACCACCCGTTTATCGCGATGACTGATTTCCATCACCGAGGTTCCAAGCCCTTTCCAATTCAGAAGCTCGGCCTGCGCTTGCTCAAGCACAGGGGTGGGTAAGCCGGCGGGTCCGGCGCTAAAATTATAACTCCGGTGCATCATCACCGGCGTCCTGACCGGCGTCCTGCGGGTCACTGTCCAGATCCGTTGCGGCCACATTGGCACCCGCGTCCGCCTCAAGGCTTGCATCATCGATGAAGCCTTCGTCCTCCCCCGTATCGGCGACCGGCGCCACGCTGACCAAAGATTCACCCTTGGCCACCTTCAACAGGGTCACGCCCTGCGCGCTACGACCTAACTCGCTGATTTGCTCGACCGGCGTCCGTACCATGGTGCCGCGGTCTGAAATCAAGATGACATCATCTTCTGGCGCCACTTGAACCGCGCCCACCAATTGCCCGTTACGCTCAGAACAATCAATCGCAATAATGCCCAACCCGGCACGGCCCTTCATGGTGAAGTCTTCAACACGAACTCGCTTGCCGTAGCCATTTTCGCTGGCCAACAACACGCTGCAACCCTCCTGAGGGATGATCATAGAGATCACCGACTCCGATGACTTGTCGCGGAACTTGATACCCGTCACACCGCGAGCCTGACGCCCCATGGCGCGGACCAGGTTCTCATCAAACCGTAGCGCTTTGCCCGAACTGGTCATCAACATGATGCTGTCACTGCCGGTGGTCAGCCCGACACTGACGAGGGTATCGCCCTCGTCCAGACCACAGGCGATGATGCCGGCAGCACGGGGTCGAGCAAAGGCCGCCAATGGCACCTTTTTAATCACGCCGCTGGATGTGGCCATGCAGACAAACCGGTCCTGGCCCATGTCATCTTTTGCCAACGGTAAGATTGCGGTGATTTTTTCATCGCCCAGCCCTTCGAGCATATTGATCATCGGGCGACCACGGGCGGTTCGGCTGGCCTGCGGAATCTCGTAGACCTTGAGCCAATACAAGCGTCCACGATCGGTGAATAACAGAACGGTGTCGTGGGTGTTCGCCACCAGCAGATGTTCGACCACGTCTTCGTCTTTCAAACCGGTCGCCACCTTGCCCTTACCGCCACGGCGCTGAGCACGATATTCAGTGATCGGCTGACACTTGGCATAGCCGTCGCGCGAAAGCGTAACCACCATTTCTTCTGGCGCAATCAAGTCTTCGGTGGTCAGCGAAAGACGGTTTTCGATAATGACACTGCGGCGCTCGTCACCGTAGCGAACACGCATATCTTCGAATTCTTCGCGGATGACGCGCAACAGCTCGTTGGTGTCCTGAAGGATCGCACGCAGTTTGATGATGATTTCCAGGATCTCATTGTAATCCGCGAGGATTTTGTCCTGCTCAAGCCCTGTCAGGCGATGCAACCGCAAATCCAAAATGGCCTGCGCCTGCAGCGGCGACATGTGGTATTTGCCATCAATCAAACCATAGCCAGACGGCAGATCATCCGGACGAACGCCACCTTCGCCAGCACGCTCGATCATTTCGATCACATTGCCTGGCGCCCAACCTTGGGCGACTAATTTTTCTTTGGCTTCAGCCGAGTTTGCACTGGCTTTAATCAATTCAATGATCGGATCAATGTTGGCCAAGGCGACCGCCTGGCCTTCCAGCACGTGGCCACGGCGTCGAGCTTCTTTCAGTTCAAAGATCGTCCGGCGCGTAACCACTTCCCGACGATGGGTCAGGAAGGCTTCTAGCATTTCTTTGAGGTTCAAAATGCGTGGCTGATTGTCGACCAGCGCCACCATATTGATACCAAAAGAAGTTTCTAAAGAGGTGTCCTTAAATAATTGATTAAGAATGACTTCCCATGGCTCACCCCGTTTCAGATCAACCACCAAACGAATGCCGTCCTTATCGGACTCATCACGTAATTCACTGATGCCTTCGATCTTTTTCTCTTTGACCAATTCGGCGATTTTTTCGATCAACTTGGCTTTGTTGACCTGGTACGGCATCTCGGTAAACACAATCGAAACACGGCCATCGTTTTTCTCTTCGATGATGTGTTTTGCACGGATGTAACATTTGCCACGACCGGTTCGGTACGCCTCGCGAACCCCCGCCAGCCCGTTCACAAAACCTGCCGTGGGGAAGTCCGGTGCCTTGATATGCTCCATCAAGGTTTCGACGCTGCAATCGGGCTGATCAATCAATGCCAAACAGGCGTCGAGTACCTCGCCCAAGTTATGGG
>JASFWN010000115.1:0-3895 GCA_050049295.1 Pseudomonadales bacterium | reverse complement strand
TTCGCGGGCGACGTCACCACAGCGGTAATCCCGTCCCTGCGCATCCTGGCAAAGCTGTCGTCCTTCAGGCGCATCAATGCCATGCAAGCGAATTTCGACGCCCTGCACCCGAATACTGTCGCCGTCAATGATCTGTGCACGGCCCCTGACTGTATCGGCGTGGGCCGCAGACAGCACGCCAGCACGGTCCAAGCCAAAGACGGCGGACAAACTTACGATCACGAGGATGAATTTAATGGGTTTTACCATGCCGCCAGCCTACTGAATTTAGGCCCGGATGTAACTCCATCCTGCCATTTGGCGCTCGGCCAAATAAACCACAGAGGCTTCGACGACCTGCCAACTGCCCAAGGCCGACAAGCCCTGCACCGTCAACGAATTCAGGCAAACTCGAAGCTCGGGTAGCTCACAGCCTATTTGATGGGCGTGCTTAACCGCCTCACCATTAATCACCAATTCAGCGACCGTCTCAGGACGGGCCGCCTTGAGGTTAACCAAATTTCGAAGGGCCCGGTCTAATGCGCAGGCACTGGGGGCATGAATGACGACCTTCATAAGCAGTCGGCCAACCTAGCCACTTCACGATGAAACTCAGCCGTTTGACGATTACGGGGCCGGGGCAGTTGAATCACTCTATCCTCGACCACTCGTGCAGGCGAGCCCCCTAACACCACAACTCGATCCGCTAACAGCGTGGCTTCATCCAGATCGTGAGTCACAAACAAGACGGCTGCCTGTGTCTGCTGCCAAATGCGCAGCAGTTCGGTTTGTAAGCTAGCGCGAGTCAGGGCATCGATCGCACTGAACGGCTCATCCATCAGCAAGATGGCAGGTTCAACCGCCAGTGCACGTGCAATCCCGACCCGTTGTGCCTGACCGCCGGACAGCTGATGAGGCCAACGCCCGCCCAGTTTCGTCAACCCCGTCAGGCTCAACACCGAGTCGATTCGGCGCTCGATTTCGTTCTTATCTAGGCCAAGGGCCTGCAAGGCAAATCGGATGTTTCCTCGAACACTGCGCCAGGGCATCAGTCGTGCATCCTGAAACACGATGGCCTGCTCGCGGCGACCTGGCGCCGGTCGCGTGTTTAATCGAACCTGGCCTGATGAGGCCGGTAGCAAGC
The DNA here is from genome assembly GCA_050049295.1 of Pseudomonadales bacterium. Classification (GTDB taxonomy): domain Bacteria; phylum Pseudomonadota; class Gammaproteobacteria; order Pseudomonadales; family Litorivicinaceae; genus Litorivicinus. Next base: position 2,772 of record JASFWN010000115.1, on the reverse strand, counting down.
CGTTCACCAGCCGCAGCAGTGTCGATTTTCCGACGCCAGAGCCCCCAACAATCGCGACAAATTCGCCGGGAGCAATAGATAACGACAGACCCTCAAATAACGCAGCACCTGCATTTTGGAACCGCCAACTCAACTGGCTCAGATCAATTAAGGACGCCATACCAATACCCGTTGTTCAAATTTAGAAAATGCAAAATCGGTCAGGCTGTAAACCAGGCTAATTGCGAGCATGTAAGCGACCACCGCCTCATAGGCACCGACGCCTGCGGCGGCATTCATCTCTTGCCCCATACCTGGCACACCCAACAATTCCGCGGCAATGAGCGTCATCCACGCTTGCCCGACACCGGTTCGGAGTCCCCCAAGAATCCCGGGACTGGCCTGGGGTAGCACCACAGAAAACAACCGATCAAAAAAGCGGCCTCGACCAAAACTATGGGCCATTTCGATGTACTTGGGATCGTTGTTTTTACACGCACTGTAGCTGGCAAAGTAGTTCACCCAGAACACGCCAATGGCGATGACAAACGCGGCTCCGGCATGACTGACACCAAACCAGGCAATGGCAAACACCACCCACGCCAAAGGCGGAATAGGGCGTAATACTCGCGCCAGAAACGCATGGGTTTGATCAAAAACACGCCAATTGGCCGCGGTCACACCCACGCTGACGCCCAATAGGCTCCCCAGCGACAGCCCCCAGATGTAATGGGTCAGGCTCGACAACAAAGCCGGCCATAGTCGACCACTGGAAACTTCGTCATAGATGGCGTGAGGGATCTGAAAAGGATCCGGCATGGTTCCCGGGGCGGTCAGCCCCGAGGTTTCGGCGAGCTTCCACAGGGCGACAAATACGCCAACCCCAAGCCAACCTAAAAGCCAGTTCATTGAGGATAAAACTCTGTCGCGAACAGAGAGGCCAAGTCCACCTTGGCTTTTAACGTACCCTGACTGGCCTGGAAATCATGCATAACCTGTGTGCCTTGAATAATGGCCGTTGGGTCAGCCACGAAGCTGGCGCTGGACTGCAGGATGGCTTTTTCTACGATGGGTTTCGGTAGACGGCCACCGCCGACGTATTTGCCCACGGCATCAACCACACCGGGCGCATTATTGGCCAAGGCTTGCGTCGCTTTGACATGCTCGGCCACCCATTTCCGCGCCCATTCAGGATTCTCGGCTAACAGGGACTCGCGCATGACTAACACCGCACCGGGCTGATCTTCAAAGAGTTCGCTACCTGCCGCAATGACACGAGCATCTGCAATCTTTGTGGTCACGGCCGAGACAACGGGCTCTAGGATCGCTGCGCCATCCACCGCACCGGTCAACAGCGCCTGCTGAACCTGGGCTGCGCCCTGATGCACCACATCGAATTCATCGCCGGTCAACCCAAGCCCTTCAAGTGCCCAGTAACTCAACACCGTGTCCGGCACACTGCCCTTTGGAAAGGTTGCAATGACCGGCTTGCGCCCATGCTTGGCTTCAAACCGAGCAAAACCGCCCGCCAGATCGCCCTGCTCAAAGGACTCGGCCAAGTCCGGTAGAGCCACCACGCTGATTTGCTCAACGATATTTGAGGCAACGACTCTAATATCTGCGCCCTTGGCTTTGGCCACCATGGCCGGCCCAATGCCGAGATACGCCACGTCCAGTTGTCCGCCCAATAAGGCTTGCACCATGGCCGGACCATTTTGGAACTGAATAAGTTTCGCGTCCGGCGCCAAGTCATCGAGCTCGCCTTGTTCAAGTCCCACAAACAACTGCGAGACCGGTAAGATGGGCATATAGCCAATCTCGATCGCCCAACTCTGAATACTAAAAACCGCTGCGCTTAGCCCAGCCAACAAACGCTTCATAACAACCCTCCGTTAATCTGTGGGCGGCACGATAGCGCTGGCGAACCGGTGTGAAAAATAACGTTTTTTTCTGAACTTAGAGCTATAAGCTAAAAATAATTTGCATATAACTCAGAGGCTTATCGAGACAATACCGATAATGCCCCGGCGGTTAATTGCATGGCAAAAGCGGCAGTAACCGGCATCATGGCGCCCAAGCCCCCCCCACAATCCAAGCCCGCCACCGATCCTTGAGAACGTTGTGCACTCACGCCACCTTCCGGCGTAGGAAATCTGGGTTGCTCGGTCGAGTAAACGCAGGCCACGCCCATTTTTTTGCCGTCCTTGGGCAATCCGGCCTGACGGAGCTCTCGACGCATTTTCGCCAACAGCGGATCCTGTATGGTTCTAGACAAATCCGCCGTTTTAATCTGGGTCGGATCCACCTGCCCGCCGGCGGCCCCGGACACCCAGATCGGAATCTTATGACGCCGGGCATGCAGGACCATGGCGACTTTGGATTTCAACGCATCACAGGCATCCACGATCAAATCGCACTGAGACAGGTGCGCTTCAACATTGTTGGGGGTCACGAAGTCAAGGGTCGCGGTTACCTGACAGGCCGGATTGATCGCTCGGATTCGCTCAACCAAGGCATCGGCCTTATTCAACCCATAATTTCCCATCAGCGCAGGCAGTTGTCGGTTGGTGTTGGATACGCACAAGTCATCCAGATCAATCAGATTGATGGATCCAATGCCACTGCGCGCAAGCGCCTCGGCCACCCAACTACCGACACCCCCCACGCCCACCACGGCCACGCGAGCCTGTGAAAACTTTTGTAAACCTTGGGTACCGTAACAACGAGCCACCCCGGCAAAACGCTCTAAATCCATGCCCTCAGTGTACTATGTGGCCGGGCTCAAAGACTGGT
>JASFWN010000116.1:0-3895 GCA_050049295.1 Pseudomonadales bacterium | reverse complement strand
CATGGCTTGAGTCGCGGTAGCCAATTTTTCAACAAAGGCATCGTGCACGGCACTGTGAACGACCAAGCGTGACGAGGCGGTACATTTCTGGCCCGAGCCGCCAAAAGCGCCTCCCAAAGCCAAATTGACTGCCAAATCCAGATCCGCATCGTCCATCACAGCCAAGGCATTCTTTGAACCCATCTCGAGCTGAACCTTGGTGAAGTTCTGCACGGCAGCGGCTGCGACCGTGCGGCCCACTTCAACGCTGCCAGTGAAGCTCACCGCATTAACTTCGGGGCTTTCGACCAGCGCTTGGCCAATTTCACTGCCGCCGCCCATGACCAATTGGAATAGGCCTGCGGGCAGATCTTGTTTAGCGATAATCTCGGTCAGAGCCACAGCCGAGGCCGGCGTGACGTTAGCCGGCTTCCAAATGACTGCATTACCAAAGGCAAGCGCCGGTGCAATTTTCCAACTCGCGGTCGCGGTCGGGAAGTTCCAAGGGGAAACGATCGCCACCACACCCACAGCCTCGCGGCGAACATCGATTTCAATATCAGGACGCACGGAATCGGCAGTATCGCCAATCTGACGAAGCGTTTCGGCTGCGTAATAGGTAAAGAACTGGCCTGCGCGATAAACCTCGCCCTTGCCCTCAGCCAAGGGTTTGCCTTCTTCACGACTGAGCAGCTCGCCAAGTTCTGCAGAGCGCGCCATCATCTCGTTACCGATCGCCATCAACGCGTTGTAACGCTGTTCAATGCCGCTTTTGGCCCAAATTTCCTGGGCGCTCTTAGCGGCGTCCAACGCGCGATCCAAGTCGGACCGGCTGGCCTGGGCAAACTGGCCAATGATGTCTCGGGTATCCGACGGGTTTAGGTTGTCGATGCTATGTTCGCTGGCCGTCCATTCGCCTGCTATGTAGTTTTTCTGCATGAATAGTCCTCTGATCAGTGGACAAAGTATCGATGTCGTATTAGTTTCAGTCAAAATCTATTTTTCTGTACCAATTACAGTTTTTATGAAACTAGAACATTGGCGAATTTTCGTTACCGTAGCCGAGGCGAAAAGCCTGGTTAATGCCGCCAAACGCCTAGGCAAAACACCATCGGGCGTGTCGATGTCGTTGCGCCAACTAGAGCGTGAGCTGGGCGGCACCTTGTTTGAGTCGGAGCGCAAAAACCAACTCACCGATCTGGGTCGATTGCTGTTAACCGAAGCACGCCGAAACCTAGCCAGTTTTGACGCCAGCGTTCAGCGCTTACAAGACCATGTAAAAGCCCGCGGATCCACCCTGCGGATCGGGGCCGTTCCCTCGGCCATGCGACATCTGCTGCCACCTTTGTTTGACGCGTTTCAGCGCCGTTATCCAGCCGTGCATTTAGAGCTGAGGGACATGGACAGCGCCGCGCTGCAAGAGTCCCTGGAGCTTGGCCATTTGGACCTGGTCGTGCGCTCACACGAGATGCCCATCGACAATCCCTGGGTCGAAGATCGATTGGGCTGGGTGGTCAGCCACTCAACATCGAAACAGCAGCTTGAGCAATTGAAGGCTGAGCAACTGTCCAGCCTGCCTCTGGTGTCGAATCGACTCTGCCAAGGCAGTCAGCACACCTTACTTCAGGCCGTTGACAATGCCTCGAAGGCCCGAGTGTTCAGTACTGAATCGTTGCTCAGTATGGTGAGAATCAACGGCGACATTACCGTGCTGCCCGAACTGGCCTGCAAGGGTCAGTCGGGCATTCAATTCATTCCAATACCAAATCTAATGCGACGGCTGAAACTTCACCTAGGGGAGAAACCTAGCGCCGAGTGCCAAGCCTTTTATGACATGGCGTTTGAAGATGCTTTCTCGGGCCAGGGTCTGGTGTAATTTTTTGACCTGCGACCTGTCAGAACCAAAGATGACGCACCCAGACATGCGAGCCCGATCGGTCGGGCTAGACTGGAAGAATAACTACTAAAAGTGAGCGTCATGCAAATCAGCGATAGCGAAATACACCAAGCCATCGCGCCCCACGCACAACTGCCCGGGGCGATGTTGCCAGTATTACATGCCATTCAGGATCGCTTCGGCTACATCCCCTCTAACGCCATTGCTCTGGTCGCCAGCGAATTGCGGGTCAGTAAAGCTGAGGTCGAGGGCATCATTAGCTTTTATCATCATTACCGCCGAAAGCCGGCCGGCGCGCATGTCGTGCAGGTGTGCCGCGCGGAAGCCTGCCAAGCCCGGGGCGCTCGCGAATTAGAAAGTCACCTAAAAGCGAGCTTAGGGATCGGTTATCACGAGACAACGACGGACAACGAAATCACACTAGAACCGGTGTACTGTCTAGGCAACTGTGCCTGTGGCCCGAACCTATTGGTTGATGATCAAGTCAAAGCTCGGATGAATCCAGAGAAAGCCGATCAATTGATCGAATCACTTCGCACTCAGGCCCTGGAGATCCAATGATTTACGTACCCTGCGACAGCACTGCCATCAGTTTGGGTGCCAACGAGATCGCGGCCCGAATTCGAGAGCTGGATTCCGAGATCGAGATCAAGCGTAACGGAACCCGCGGGCTGATGTGGCTCGAGCCCTTAATCGAGGTTGACACCCCTGAGGGCCGAATCGCTTATGGCCCGGTTGAGCCGGAGGACGTGGATGCCGCCATGCTGGCAGGGCAGGATCACCCCAAGCGACTAGGTGACATTGAAACCCATCCCTACCTCGCTCGTCAGAATCGCCTGACCTTCAAACGCATTGGTAAAATCGATCCGTTGTCGTTGGAAGACTATCAGGCGCATGACGGATTCAAGGGACTGAACCACGCTTTGGCACTGTCGCCGCAGGACATCGTCACGGCGGTAAAAGACAGCGGCCTGCGAGGTCGCGGCGGCGCCGCCTTCCCGACAGGCATCAAATGGCAGACCGTATTGGATGCGCAAGACGATCAGAAGTATATCGTCTGCAATGCCGATGAAGGCGACAGCGGCACCTTCGCTGACCGTTTGGTGATGGAGTGTGATCCCTACCAACTGATCGAGGGCATGATTATCGCAGGCCTCGCGGTTGGCGCGACACAGGGCTACATCTATCTGCGTCGGGAATATCCCTTGGCCGATCGGATCATGCGAGGCGCAATCGAGAACTGCTACAGCGAGCGGTGGCTGGGTGCGGACATTCAAGGCTCAGGAAAACACTTCGATCTAGAAGTTCGACTGGGTGCCGACGCCTACATCTGCGGCGAGGAAACCAGCTTACTCGAGTCCTTGGAAGGCAAGCGCGGCCTGGTCCGCTCAAAACCCCCGCTGCCTGCACTGAAAGGGTTATTTGGCAAACCCACGGTCGTTAACAACGTTCTGTCGTTGTCTGCCGTACCCTTTATTTTGGCTGAGGGCGCCGAGGCCTACGAGCAATGCGGTTTCGGACGCAGTCGAGGCACCTTGGCCATTCAACTGGCCGGTAACATCCAACAGGGCGGGCTGATCGAAATTGATTTTGGCATCAGCCTGTCTGAGATCGTACAGGAATTTGGTGGCGGAACCGCAAGCGGACGCCCGGCCCGCGCGATCCAGGTGGGCGGGCCGCTGGGTGCTTATCTGGCTGAATCTGACTGGAACACCCCGATGGACTACGAGGCATTCAGCGCCAAGCAAGCCGTGCTGGGTCATGGCGGCGTGGTGGTTTTTGATGACACCGTCAACATGGCAGATCAAGCACGATTTAGTATGGAATTTTGTGTCGCCGAGAGCTGTGGCAAATGCACACCCTGCCGGATTGGCAGTACCCGCGGCGTAGAGGTCATCGACAAAATCGTGGCAGGCGAAGATCGGCATAACAATGTGGCGTTGCTGGCCGATCTGTGCGACACCATGGAACAGGGCTCGCTGTGCGCGATGGGCGGCATGACGCCGTTCCCAGTACGCA
>JASFWN010000114.1:0-3947 GCA_050049295.1 Pseudomonadales bacterium | reverse complement strand
GCCATTGGCCATTCGATAAAAGGTATGAAGATACTGTTCTTGCCGGCCGGTTTTGGTGATGCCGATCTCCAGCGCTTCGGCCAAAGGAAGTTCAAGGAAATCTTCATAGAATTCCCGGGTTGCTTCTGAGTCTCTGCACCGAAATGCGGTGTGGTGCATACCCTTGATCTGAGGTGTCATAGCGCTGCCTTTAGATGAGTTTGAGCTAAGTGTGCCATGTCTCTAGTGAGTGTCGAGCGGGGTGAATTCAACGGACTCATGCCAAACCGGATCGAAACTGGGTAAATCGGTAACGCGCTGTCCACAGGCATCGACTCACAGATCGGGTGGGATGCTCATTTTTACGGTAACTAGCGCTGGCATCACGCTATGCTCTTCCTATATACTGAAAGGTAATAACGATGTCGATTCTTATAAGTGAGTCGCATCGACCCGCTCGCACGACTCGTGGTGGGATCATCAAAAAATACAGACAACCGATTTTTAAACTATGCACTCAGCGCGCTGTGCGAATGGTCGCCTGCGCGAAGCATTGGAGATAGAGAACCCGATGATTGATATCAAAAAAGGGTTGGATCTACCGATTGAAGGAGCGCCACAACAGTCGATTGGTGAGGGCCGTAAGGTCAAAACCGTGGCTGTGGTGGGATATGACTTCAATGGCATGAAGCCAACCATGCTGGTCAGAGAGGGCGACAGCGTTAAGCTGGGCCAGCCGCTCTTTACCTGTAAGAAGTCAGCCGGTCATCAGTACACTGCACCCGCAGGCGGTACCGTGATCGCAATCAACCGAGGTGAAAAACGTGTTTTTCAGTCGCTGGTCATTGAAGTGGCCGAGACGGAAGAGCAGGTCGAGTTTTCAGCCCACAGCGATCTATCGGCATTGACCCGTGAACAAGTTCAGTCGCAGCTCGTTGAATCCGGTGCTTGGACCAGCTTATTGACACGCCCTTTCAGCAAAGTGCCTGAAATTGGCAGCGTTCCGAATAGCATCTTCGTCAACGTCATGGATACCAACCCGCTGGCGGCCGATCCCACGGTGGTTCTGGCCGAGCGTGGCGCAGATTTCCAAGCCGGCATTGATGTTCTGGCCAAATTGACAGATGGCAAAGTCTTTGTTTGTCACGGTGCGCAAGGACAGCCGGATCTGACTCCAAACGCCCAGGTTGTCACACAAGGCTTTGCAGGACCTCACCCGGCGGGCCTACCCGGAACACACATCCACTACTTGGATCCGGTGAGTGAGAACAAAACGGTTTGGACGATCAACTACCAGGACGTGATGGCAATCGGTTCGCTATTTAAAACCGGTCAGTTAGATGTCAGCCGAGTGGTTGCCATTGCAGGCCCAGAAGCCGCCGAGCCTCGCTTGGTGCGCACTCGCGTGGGTGCCAACCTCGAAGAATTGACCGCCGGCGAGCTGAAAGGCAATCCGACTCGTTTGATCAGTGGCAGTCCCTTAGGGGGTCGTAACGGCCAGGGTGCATTGGGCTTCTTGGGTCGTTTCCATTTGCAAGTCAGTTGCCTGTTAGAAGGAACAGAGCGCAAGTTGCTTCACTACTTGCGTGCCGGCGTTGACCGTCACTCGGTGCTGCCGATTTACGTTTCGTGGTTCAACAAAGCACGTAAATTCGCATTTAGCACCACGACCAATGGTTCAGAGCGGGCGATGGTCCCGGTCGGCTCATACGAGCGCGTGATGCCGTTGGATGTTTTACCAACACAGTTGCTTCGTGCACTGATCGTCGGTGATACCGAAAGCGCAATTGGATTGGGCGCTTTGGAAATGTCAGAGGAAGACTTGGCGCTGTGCACTTACGTGTGCCCAGGTAAGTACGAGTATGGCCCGATTTTGCGGGACACCCTGACAACCATCGAGAAAGAGGGTTAATCCATGTCGCTGAAAAGTATTCTTGAAGACCTAGAACCCCACTTCCATAAAGGCGGCAAGTGGGAAAAGTGGTACGCGCTGTACGAAGCAGTCGATACCATCTTTTATTCTCCGCCGTCGGTCACCAAGACCACTGCGCACGTGCGTGACGGCATTGATCTAAAGCGGATCATGATTACCGTCTGGATGTGCACCTTCCCTGCGATGTTCGCGGGTATGTACTTCCACGGTGGCAACGCCATGGAGGCCATCGCTGCCGGCGTCGCCGAGGCACCGGCCGGAGTCCACGGTTGGATCATGGCCTTGTTTGCTGGCGCTGAGTACTGGACCAACCCCGGTGTGTTATCGCAGATGCTGTACGGCGCATGCCTGTTCCTGCCGCTGTACGCGACCACCTTCATTGTGGGTGGCTTCTGGGAAGTCTTGTTCGCCACGGTTCGTAAGCACGAGATTAACGAAGGCTTCTTCGTCACCTCGGTGTTGTTCGCTCTAACACTTCCGCCGGATATGCCTTTGTGGCAAGTCGCACTGGGCATCAGCTTTGGTGTGGTCGTCGGTAAAGAAGTATTTGGTGGTACCGGTAAGAACTTCTTGAACCCTGCGTTGACTGGCCGAGCGTTCCTGTATTTCGCCTACCCTGCGCAGATCTCTGGCGACGCAGTTTGGGTGGGGGCTGACGGTTACACCGGCGCAACGGCTCTGGGCATCATGGCGGCTGAAGGCGTTGAAGGTTTGGGTAACGCGGCGCAAGTCGTGACCGACTACAGCTGGATGTCAGCTTTCTTGGGTGATATTCCGGGCTCATTTGGCGAAGTTTCGACACTGGCTATCTTCCTAGGCGGCGCCGTATTGCTACTGATGGGTATCGCGAGCTGGCGGGTCGTCCTAGGTGTCTTCCTGGGCATGGTGGTCACCAGTTTGCTGCTGAACGCTATCGGATCCGACACCAACCCGATGTTCAACGTGCCGTGGTACTGGCATTTGGTTATCGGTGGTTTTGCCTTCGGTATGATCTTCATGGCAACCGATCCGGTATCGGCTGCGATGACCAACACCGGTCGCCTTTGGTATGGCGCGCTGATTGGTTTCATGACGGTCTTGATCCGTGTTGTGAACCCTGCGTTCCCTGAAGGCATCATGCTAGCGATTCTGTTCGCTAACTTGTTTGCTCCTCTGTTCGACTACTTCGTCGTTCAGTCCAACATCAAACGGAGGCTCGCTCGCAGTGTCTAGTAACAACGAAAGCATCAAGAAGACGCTGACCGTCGCACTGAGCCTGTGTGTCGTGTGTTCGGTCGTGGTCTCGGGCGCAGCGGTATCGCTGCGTAGCTTGCAACAGTCCAATGCAGAGGCTGAACGTAAGCGCAATATTCTGCTGGCCGCCGGCGTCTATGACGCGGGCAGTTCGGTGACTGAACAATTCTCGCAGTTCGAAACCAAGGTGGTCGATTTGGCGACCGGTCAATACGTTGACTGGAGTGCCGAAGAAGTCGCCGCTTGGGATATGTACAAAGAAGCGGGCAACCCTGAAAACAGCATCGCGCTGTCAAAGGAAGAGGACATCGCCTCGATCCGTCGCCAAGCCAAGTACGCCACCGTTTATCTGTACGACTCAGATAAAGATGGCAACGCCGAGCGTTTGGTCTTGCCGGTTCAGGGTTACGGTCTGTGGTCAACGCTGTACGGCTTTATGGCATTGGAAAACGACGCCAACACCGTGGCGGGTTTGACATTCTACAGCCACGCCGAGACCCCGGGTTTGGGTGGTGAAGTCGACAACCCTGCGTGGAAAGCACAGTGGAACGGTAAGAACGTCTACCGTGATGGCGAAGTCGCCCTACGTTTGGTCAAAGGTGGCGCTACACCGGGCGATCAGTACGGTGTTGATGGCTTGGCCGGTGCAACCTTGACCGGTCGTGGTGTGACCAACCTTGTACAGTTTTGGCTGGGTGAAAATGGATTCCAGTCGTACTTGACTAACCTCAAAGAGGGTAAGATCTAATGGCAAAGACTAAGGATGTATTGGTAAGCCCAATTTTTGCCAATAACCCCATCG
>JASFWN010000113.1:0-3952 GCA_050049295.1 Pseudomonadales bacterium | reverse complement strand
AGCTCGGCCTGCCAGCGTTGTTCGCTATCCAAGGGCTTACCGAAATAATCCAACGCACCGGTTTCCCACTGACTCAACCAGTCAGCTCGATAAACCTGATATTGATCGTACAAATCGGCCAACTTTTCGGCCAACTGGTAGCGTCGGCGATCATCCTGCCCCCCTTGCAAGAATCGCGAAAGCGGGTCATAAGCCTCGTTCGTTTTGATCCATTGAGGCAACTGCCGGTATAGGCGCCAGGTGAGCGGCCCTTTATCGTAGGGCGATTGCGCCGGCACTTGATCGTGCCCCAGAAAGGCCCGGTAAATCTGCCACACAAAGGCCAAAGGCAACTGAAAATCGACACCGGCCGCTACACCCAGGCCGCCTCGATGGGTGCTCTTTGCCATCTCAAGACGCAACCATTGGGCCGCTCCATTGCTTTGAACAATGATGACTTCTGATTCCAGAGGCGCTAAGGGCTGACGTCGGCTGAATTCAACAACCGCTTGGCGTAATTGTTCTGGGTGATTGCCATGAACTGCGATAAAGCCCGGTGGCAATGACATAGCCTTCCTTGCGGTAATGGGTGAGCGGTTGCACCGACTATAAGGATCCCGCCACAACGGGGCAACCGGACATAGTCAGACCCAAAGCATGAACTGGATCACAGCAAAACCCCGTTGCGTCCACGCCTATCGACTAAAGTTGAGCCATACCCACTGCCATGGCTCAAAGCCCTAAGATGAATTCACTGCCCAACCTAATCTTTTTAGACCTCGAAGCGAGTTCGCTGGGACCGGATAGCTACCCCATTGAGATCGCTTGGAGCGGTTCGGACGGGCAGTCGGATAGCTTTCTAATTGAGCCTGTTTCGAATTGGAGTGATTGGGATAGCTTCGCAGAACTGACGGTGCATCGTGTTTCAAAGGCTGAGTTATCTGCACGAGGCATTAGCGTTGAACAGGCAGTCCACCGGTTGAACCGGTCCCTCCAGGGACAAGTGGTGCTGGTTGATTCGCTTAACTGGGATGGTTTCTGGCTTCAGCGCTTATTCGATGCGGCGGAGATCAATAGTCAGTTCGATCTACAGGACATGTGGGGCTACCTCGGCCGATGGATCAAAACTCACTCAGCCAGACCCAAACACCGCGCTTTGGCGGATGCCGAAACAAACCGGGACCAATTTCTGATGGCCTTGGCGCCATTTCTGGATCGACAAAAACAAAAAAGCCCCGCACAAGCAGGGCTTTTTCGAGGATCAGGGGATTAGTTGCACGCGTCTTTCAGCGCTTTACCTGCCTTGAAACCGGGCACATTTGAGGCCGCGATTTGGATTTCTTTGCCGGTTTGTGGGTTACGGCCGGTGCGTGCTGCGCGCGCCTTAACGCCGAAAGTACCAAAACCTACCAATGCAACAGAATCACCGCCTTTCAGGGCGCCGGTGATGGCATCAATAGTCGCATCTAGGGCCTTGCCCGCGTCAGCCTTTGAAAGATCAGCACCTGCAGCGATTGCTGCAACCAGTTCGCTCTTATTCATTATTGTTTCCTTTGACTCTTCATTATTCTTTGGAATTCTGGATGGTTAACCATCGCCCTTGAGGCTAAACCAGCCTGCTCAAGGCTTTCAAGCGATTTGTGAAGGTTTTCTCCTTTTTATTCACCTCTCAAGGATTATCCCGCACAAATTCATCAACTTAGCCAGTCAACGTCAACGTCCGGAGCCTTATACCAAGGTTGCCCTCTCACGATTTGCATGTCGGACTCAGTAATGTTTATCTAAAAGCAGATCCGGAATTTAGGACCGTACTGATCAATTTTACGAAGCAAGGCGAACATCAGATTCGTCAAATCTCGATCAATGGCGACCTCGTCGCCACACTTAAAGGATCAGCATCTGCTGAGTCCTTCACTCCTTTCTTTTCCAAACACATGGTTGCGCTACGAGCGATGCGTTGGGCTGGATCGATCACAACGAAGAAACAACAGGAAAAAACAATGAAAAAGTTAAAAGCGATCGCACTGGCGGTCATGGCAAGCGGTTCGCTGGCTGCACAGGCAGACTGCGGTGAAGTTTCACTGGGTAAAATGGGTTGGGCTTCAGGCGAGGCGCTCGCTGAAATTGCAAAGTTTGTCATGGAACAAGGCTATGGCTGCTCAGTAACTTTGGTGCCCACCGATACCGTACCTGCCGTCACCTCACTGGCTGAAAACGGTTCACCGGACGTGGTACCGGAAATTTGGACCAACGGTACGCCTGTTTACGCTGAATTGGTTGAAGCGGGCCGCGTTATCACTGCCTCTCCTGTATTTGCTAACGGCGGTGAAGAAGGCTGGTGGGTTCCCACCTACTTGGTCGAAAAGCATCCGGAAGTGGCTACCATCGAAGGCATTTTGGCAAATCCCGAATTGGTCGGCGGCCGTTTCCACAACTGCCCGGTCGGCTGGGGTTGCCGTGTTGTAAACGACGCACTGAGCGTAGTTCACGGCCTGGAAGGCAATGGCATCGAAGTATTCAACCACGGTTCTGGCGCGAACTTGGCTGCCTCGATTGCAGCAGCCTTCGAAGACCAGGAAGCTTGGTTCGGTTACTACTGGGGCCCCACGGCCGTACTCGGTAAGTACGAAATGACCAAGGTGGACATCGGACCTGCGGATCTGGAAGTGCACAAGCGCAACGCCGACCCTGAAGGCGACGCCAGCACCTGGGGCGTGTCTGACTACCCTGCTTCTCCGGTAGCCAACGCGATGACCACGACCTTTGCGGATCGCGAGCCTGAAGTCGCGGAATTCGTCACCAAGATGACGATTCCGAACAACATCGTAAGCGCGATGCTGGCATGGAAAGACGAAAACGGCGCGTCTGCTGAAGAAACCGCTGCCTGGTTCATCACCAATCACACCGATCTGTTGATGGACATGCTAAGCCCCGAAGCGGCAACCAAGATTAAAGCACTGCTTTAATTTTCAGATTCAGCCGCGGCAAGATGCCGCGGTTGTTTTCAGCGGTGATGCCCGCCCTTTGTTGCAAACTTTCATACAAAGCGTGCAACCATGCGGGCATTATTTTTTAGGCCCATCGGATCGATCTAGAAACCTCCGAATTACAACACCAAGCCTTTGCTGAACACGGCATAAATTGGCCTGGGCACCAAGCTAAACACCAAGAATTGCTGAGCTTAGGCGGCGGTGACGCTTCGAACCATCCGCGACACCTTAACGCAACTTTGCTTCAGGACATTCAGCGCTACCACTGAGTGCATGAGTCGGTATGATGCGGCGCATGACCGCATCTGACGCCCTTACCCAGTTCACTGACCTGACCCGCGCACACGCCGACCATCCCGCCGGACTGTGGCTCGCGATTGCCGATTCACTCGACGGCGAGGTCAGTGTTCCACAGCTGGATGCCATGATGGGTTGTGATGGTCGGCTTATCGAACTAGTCAATGCACTACAGCCGTTGAACATCGAATCTAAATGGTTCGTGCGAGCGGCCGAAGAATTGGAACAAGGCGTCGAGAAACGTTTTATCTGGTCGCGGCTGTCAGGCGCCCTCACCTGCCAACCGAAAGATCGCGCCGCCCTGTGGGAACATACCTACGCGCCAGCACACCCTGAGTTTCAGGTCGGTTCACACCCTGCAACCGCCGAGCAAGTCAAAATCCTTAAGCAAGCAGGGGCTGGCCAGTCGCTGATGATTCAAGCCGGGGCCGGCGCTTCTAAGACCAGTACGCTGGCCGCGATCGCGAACTACTTCCCTACCCCAAGTCTGTATTTGGCGTTTAACCGAGGTATCGCCGAAGAAGCGCGCCAGCGCTTTCCCGTGGATGTTGTCTGCCGCACCCTACACGCTTTAGCCCTTCGCCATTTGCCTGATCATTTACGCGGCGAGCAAGACCTAGGCAGCCCACAGGCCCAACAATCCATCGCCCAGCAGGTGATTTATGGCTTGGGTGAAACCGAGGCGG
>JASFWN010000112.1:0-3953 GCA_050049295.1 Pseudomonadales bacterium | reverse complement strand
CCATTTGGCAGTATGCAAACGAGGCTGAAGTCGTATCATGCGGCCCCCAACATCATTTGACCTAGGTTTTCAGGCGTCGCTTGCTCAATCGGCACGGGCGAAGACAAACGACCCTCGAAGATCGCGCAGACGTCGGTAGAAATCTCCAACAGCTCATCCAGGTCCTGACTGATCACAATCACGGCTGCTCCTGCATCGGCCAGATCCAACAGAGCCTGGCGAATACGCGCTGCCGCCTGTGCGTCGACGCCCCAGGTCGGTTGGGAGACTACAAAGACTTCTGGGTTTTGTAACACTTCACGGCCGACGACAAATTTTTGTAGGTTGCCTCCCGAGAGGCTAGCGGCGTTGGCTTCGATCCGTGCGGCTTTCACGCCAAAACGCTCAATCACCTGCTGCGTGAAATCACGCGCCTTGCGAGCCTGGATCCAGCGACCGGGCGCCAAGGCTTTCCGCTCACGGGCCGATAACAGGGTATTTTCAACTAAACTCATGCCCGGCGCCGCAGCGTGGCCTAAGCGCTCCTCGGGGCATCCGCACAGGCCGATTTCACGGCGCTGGCTGCATGAAAATTGGGTGATGTCTTGCCCGTCTAAAACAATGTGCCCATTCGCAACGGGACGCTCACCCACAATGGCTTGGAGAAGTTCCTCCTGACCGTTACCCGCCACCCCAGCAACACCCAATATCTGACCCGCTCGCGCTGCCAGCGAGACGCCTCGCAAACCCACCCCAAAGGTAGATTCTGACGTTAAGTCCACCGAGTTCAGTTGCAACCGAACCGGGCCCGGCTCGCCGCGCTCAGCCGCATGGGTTGTCATTAAACGTTCGCCGATCATCATCTCGGCCAACGAAGTAGCGGTTTCTTGGCTCGGATCACATTCTCCCACCATCATGCCGCCGCGCAGAATCGTGGCGCGGTCGCAGAGTTGACGCACTTCGTCCAGCTTATGACTGATGTACAAAATGCTACGGCCTTCGTCACGCAGACGGCGTAGCGTTTTAAACAGCTGCTCAACTTCCTGAGGTGTCAAAACCGAGGTCGGCTCATCCATAATCAACAGACTGGGATTTTGCAAAAGTGCCCGAACAATCTCGACCCTCTGACGTTCGCCCACACTCAAATCGCCCACACGGCGGCTGGGATCCAAAGGCAACCCATAGCTGTCTGACAAGGCCCGCACTCGCTCAGCCAGATCCCCCTGAGCCAACTCAGGCGGAATCCCCAAAGCGATATTTTCGGTGACGGTTAACGCATCAAAGAGTGAAAAGTGCTGAAACACCATGCCAACGCCTGCAGACCGAGCCTGAGCAGGTTTCTGCGGCGCAAAAGACGCGCCGTCGAATTGAAGACTGCCTTGATCAGGCTGCATCACGCCATAAATCATTTTGACGAGTGTAGACTTGCCGGCACCGTTTTCACCCAACAAAGCATGAATATGTCCAGGCGCAACTTGGAAGCTGACATTGTCGTTGGCGACAACACCAGGAAAAGTCTTTGTGATCCCGCGAACGAGAAGGCGTGGAACGACGGTGTTCACCACAAGCTGTCTGTCCTGCGTTTTTGCAAGCGCGTAATTTACAGAAAATTACAGCTTTCTTCATCCAGAATTTGTAAATTAACTAGCCAATAGACAGCGCCAGCTGAATCACGGGACGCGGACATGAATGCACATCAATTGTTTGAGGCACTTTGGCAACAATTTGTCCAAGTCACCCCTCAAGCCCACCAGATCCATCAGCGGTTAAAAGCACTTGGAGAGACACCAACCAACGATCACGTGGCCTTCCGAACCTTTTCAGATTGCCCGGTCGACATCGAACACCTAACCCCGGTGCTTGAAGCCCTCGGCTATCGTTTTCAACAGCACTATGACTTCAGCGCCAAAAAATTAACCGCCGGGTCGTATGAATGCCCGGGGTTGCCGAAAATTTTCTTAAGCGAATTACGCCGTGAGCAGTTAAGCGATAACGCACAGTCGACATTGCAGCGGCTTGTTGACCAAATCCCAGACCAACCTCTCGAACCCAATATTTTTTGTGCTGGACGTCCGTGGGGCCTGCCCAGCCACGCCGACTATCAAGCGCTTGCTAACGAAAGTGAATACGCCGGCTGGCTGGCAATCTGGGGCTTACGCGCAAACCACTTCACAGTCAGCCTAAACGATCTAAATTGCCAACCGAGCGTTACACAGATGAATGAGTGGGTGAAAAGTTGGGGCTTTGCGATCAACGCATCCGGTGGCGAAGTGAAAGGCACCGCAGAGGACTTGCTTGAACAATCCTCGACATTGGCCGATCGTATGATCCTCAAATTCGAAGAAGGTGAATTTGAAGTTCCTTCCTGTTTTTATGAGTTTGCGCTGCGTCACCCTATGCCAGACGGACAGCTTTACCCTGGCTTTGTGGCAGCGAATGCCAATAAGATTTTTGAAAGCACACACCGATAAGGACATCTCATGCAACTTCGCCCGTTAACCGACCACATCACACTGGCCGATCAATTAACCGAATCGGATTTGGTTGAAATTGTGACCGCCGGATTCAAGACCGTGATTTGTAATCGCCCAGATGAAGAGGGCGAAGCGCACTTGCCGGCGTCTGAAGCGCAAGCGATGTTGGAGGCCAATGACGTCGAGTTCCATTATCTACCCGTCAACGGCGCCGCGATTACCGACCAGGACGTGGTCAATCACAACGCACTGTTGGCTGGCGCTAGTGCCCCGATCCTGACCTATTGCCGCACCGGAACGCGTTGCGCGAAATTGTGGGCCCTAGGACAGGACGACGCCGACGCCGATTCATTGATTGCTAAAGTCGCGGACACCGGACTGAATATCGCCGACATCCGCGATCGCCTAATTTGATTTAGGCGCTTGCCGTTTTGCCTTTGCGGTCATGAATCAACATGCCCGCAATCATGGCGACCACGAATACGCCGGCTGTGGCCGGCTCAAGCAACAGACTGGCCACGCCCGGACCCGGGCAGAATCCGCCGATACCCCAACCTGCGCCAAACAAAACGCTGCCAACCACTAAGGGCCGATCCACCACACCCTGTGGAATTTCCAACATCGGCATTATGGTCAAGGTGTGCCCTCGACGCTTCATGAGTTGATAACCCACCCAAGCGACCGGAATGCCCGCCGCCATTACGAAGATCAAACTGGGATCCCAGGCTCCGCTGATATCCAAAAAGCCCTGAACTTTCGCGGGATTGGTCATACCTGCAACATACAAGCCGGCACCAAACAACACACCCATCACTAACGCAAAAAAAGCAATCATCCGAACACTCCAAACACGTGACGCATCACCGCAACCGTGACCACACCGGCGCCAACAAAGATCATCGTGGCCACAATTGAACGAACCGAGACTCGAGCCATGCCGCAGATGCCATGGCCGCTTGTGCAACCACTGCCCATCCGCGTGCCGTAGCCGACCAACAAGCCGGCGGCAATCACCGCAGCGGTCCCCGGCGCCTGAAAACCATGTTCACTAGGCGCGATCTGATGAACGACCCAAGGCGTCACGATCAAACCCATCAAGAACCACAGTCCCCAATATTGATGCCCAAAAGCGCCGGCCAAACCGCGCCCAATAATCCCACTGATGCCGGTTACCTTACCGAGTGCCAGATAACCCAGCGCGGCCGACAAACCAATTAAAACGCCGCCTACCGCACCGGCGACCGGAGTAAATTCCGTCATTTGCTCTCCATTCGTTCCCAAGTGGACTGAATTTTATGCCCGTTTGTCTCAGATCAAATCCGCTCAATTGGGCACTATCTCTTTGCTTCAAAATCTATTAGGTTATAAGCTTATTACATATGGTTATTTAATGGAAACTGGCGATGCAAATCCAACACTTCTTCGATCCACAAACCTACACGCTGACCTACATTGTCATCGACGTGAACACAAAGCGCTGCGCCATCATTGATTCAGTCT
>JASFWN010000005.1:0-12011 GCA_050049295.1 Pseudomonadales bacterium | reverse complement strand
CGGGGTGAATCAAACAATCCCGACCGGTCGTGACCTTACCTTGGATACTGACCCGGGCTGGATCAATCAAGGTGGCCCCTTCGCGCATTAAACGGTGGCGCTCGCGGCGTTGGTAGGCTGCTTCTAACTCGGCCAATTGAATTCGATCGTTAGCGCCCAAGACACTTTCAACGTCGGATGTCACAACGGCCCGAGTGGGCTGGCCGCTCTGGACCGCCATGGCCAAGCAGTCGGTCACGTAATATTCGCTTTGAGCATTGTCACTGGACAGCTGCGGTAAGTATTTGGCAAAGCTGTTGGTTGGGGCGCACAAAAGGCCCGTGTTTATTTCGGTGATCGCTTGTTGATCGGGAGTGGCGTCTTTCTGCTCAACAATAGCGCTAGGCTGATCTTTGGCTCGGATAATTCGGCCATATCCGGTAGGGTCGGGCAGATCCGCGGTCAGTAACGCATACTCGCCCTTTTTGCCGGATTCAATCAATGATTGTAAATCTGCGTCGGCAATCAGCGGACCATCACCGTACAGCATTAAGGTTACGCCTCCTGGCGTCAGATGCGGAAGCGCTTGCGCCAACGCATGGCCGGTCCCTAATTGCTCGGTTTGTTCGACAAAAATTAGGTCTTGGCCAGCCAGCGCGTTACGCACCAGATCTTGGCCATGGCCGACGACCAAAATAATACGCTCGGCATGTTTCCGTGCGGCATCGATCACGTGCTGAACCATCGGGCGGCCGCCCACAGGGTGAAGTACTTTGGGTAAATCTGACTTCATGCGGCTGCCTTGCCCGGCGGCCAAAATTACAACGTCTAGCATAGTGATTAGTGTAAAGCCTTTTAATGGGGAATTCAGTGTAGGTCAGACACCGATTGGCTGTAGCACTAGGGTACATCGATCTCCGACTACCAACCCCTGGTTCTTGCGTATCTGTGCTTTGATCGGGAGCAGAAATGATTCGCTCGGCTTATCTGGAAAGACGGAAGTCAGCCATTGATCGCTTCCCAAAGTGACACGAACTTTGATGGTTCCAAAACCCACTTTAGGTAATGAGCGGGTCATGAAACGTAACTCGTCGGCGGCTTTAATGGGTAAGGTCACAAAGATCCAAGTGACCTGGGTGGGTCGGTATTCCCAAAGCTCTGCTTCAAATCGAATTTCCATCCGATGGATGTTAACCAATCAGGCAATAAAAAAGGCGTCCCGAAGGACGCCTTTTTCACCCACTGCTCGATTAACGAGAGCGGCGTTTGAGCTGCTGCAGCACACGCAAGCGGCCGGCGGCTTCCGCCAGTTCCATTTGCGCACGACCGTAATCGAACTCAGCAGATTGTTCTGCCATTTCCTTACGGACACGCTCTTGAGCTTCCAGAGCGGCCGCTTCGTCCAGGTCATGAGCACGCAGTGCGGTATCCGCCAGTACAGTCACTGCACTGGGGACCACTTCTAGATAACCGCCAGAGACGTAAAACACGTCTTCTTCGCCGTTTTCCATCACTACACGTACCGGACCGGGCTGAAGACCGGTAATCAGGGGCGCGTGACCGGGGGTAATACCCAGGTCACCTTCGGTGCCTGCCGCAATCAGCATGCTTACCGAGCCCTCGAAGATCGATTCCTCGGCGCTGACGACGTTACATTGCATAGTCTTCGCCATGGTAGACCTCCTTTACATGCTCTTCGCTTTCTCAAGCGCTTCGTCGATCGGACCGACCATGTAAAAGGCTTGCTCAGGTAGGTGATCGTATTCACCCGCCAAGATGCCTTTAAAGCCTGCAATGGTGTCAGCCAGTGAGCAGTACTTACCGGGTGCGCCGGTGAATACTTCGGCTACGAAGAAGGGCTGTGACAAGAAACGCTGGATCTTACGAGCACGGTTTACGGTCTGCTTGTCTTCTTCAGACAATTCGTCCATACCCAAGATCGCAATGATGTCTTTCAGTTCCTTGTAGCGCTGCAGTACAGACTGTACGCCACGAGCCACTTCGTAGTGCTCTTGACCGATGATCAGAGGATCCAACTGACGTGAAGTTGAGTCCAAAGGATCTACCGCAGGGTAAATACCCAGCTCGGCAATCGAACGGCTCAATACGACAGTCGCGTCCAAGTGAGCGAAGGTGGTGGCAGGTGAAGGGTCAGTCAAGTCGTCCGCCGGTACGTATACCGCCTGGATTGAAGTGATCGAACCTGTCTTAGTCGACGTAATACGCTCCTGCAGTACACCCATCTCTTCAGCCAAGGTGGGCTGGTAGCCTACCGCTGAAGGCATACGACCCAAGAGTGCTGATACTTCGGTACCGGCCAAGGTGTAACGGTAGATGTTGTCTACAAACAACAGTACGTCACGGCCTTCGTCACGGAACTGCTCAGCCATGGTCAGGCCAGTCAGTGCTACACGCAGACGGTTTCCTGGCGGCTCGTTCATCTGACCGTAAACCAAGGATACCTTGTCGATTACGTTTGAATCGGTCATCTCGTGATAGAAGTCGTTACCTTCACGAGTACGCTCACCTACGCCAGCGAATACTGAGTAGCCTGAGTGTTCGATCGCGATGTTACGGATCAATTCCATCATGTTTACGGTTTTACCTACACCGGCACCACCAAACAGACCGACCTTACCACCCTTCGCGAAGGGAGCGACCAAGTCGATAACCTTAATACCGGTTTCCAGAATCTCTGCTGACGCAGCCTGCTCTGCAAACGACGGTGCTTTACGGTGAATCGGCATACGTGATTCTTCGCCGATGTCGCCTTTTTCATCGATGGGTGTACCCAGTACGTCCATAATGCGACCCAGGGTAGCGGTACCAACCGGTACGCTGATGGGTGCGCCTGTGTTTGAAGCTTCAGCGCCACGAGTCAAACCTTCGGTTGAACCCATCGCGATCGCGCGGACAACACCGTCGCCCAACTGCTGCTGCACTTCCAGTGTCAGACCCAGGTTTTCGACGTTTAGGGCGTCGTATACCTTGGGCACATCGCTACGGGGGAACTCAACGTCCACAACCGCGCCGATGATCTGAACAATTTTACCACTGCTCATTGTTAGTCTCCTTTTCGAGGACCGGGCTAGATAGCCGCGGCTCCACCGACAATTTCCGAAATCTCTTGTGTAATCGCTGCTTGACGCGCTTTGTTGTAGACCAGATTCAGATCTCGAATCAGGTCGCCCGCATTGTCTGTCGCGGCTTTCATCGCGATCATACGTGCGGCTTGTTCACAAGCGTTGTTTTCGACCACACCCTGATACACCTGTGACTCTAAGTAACGAGTCATCAAGCCATTCAATACTTCTTCAGCATCGGGCTCGTACAGGTAGTCCCAGTTTGAACCCAGCGCAGCATCTTCCAGCTCGCCTTTGGCCACCGGCAATAACTGGCGGACGTTAGGTTCTTGGGTCATGGTGTTTACGAAGCGGTTGTAAACCACATACAAACGGTCAATTCGGCCTTCTTCGTAGGCATCGATCATGGTTTTGACCGAGCCAATCAAGTCCGCCAATTCTGGGGCGTCGCCCAGGTGCGTGCTTGATGCCACGACGTTACCGCCGAAGCTCTTAAAGAAAGACGAAGCCTTTTGGCCCAACACAGCAACATCGATCTCGACGTCTTTGCCGTGCCACGTACCCATCTCAGCAACCACTTTCTTGAACAGGTTAGCGTTCAAGCCGCCGCACAGACCACGGTCTGAGCTGACGACGATGTATCCAACACGCGAAATCTCGCGCTCTTTTAGATACAGGTGGTCGTATTCGGGGTTAGCGTGTGCCAAATGGCCGATCACTTCGAAAATTCGGTCAGCGTAGGGGCGTGACGACGCCATACGATCCTGCGCTTTACGCATTTTCGAGGCCGCCACCAGCTCCATTGCGCTGGTGATTTTCTGTGTGTTCTGAATGCTCGCGATTTGCGTGCGAATCTCTTTTCCGACTGCCATTTTTACCAGCTCCCGAAGTGGGCCAAGTTAGCCCCGGCCCACTTACGAATTACCAAGTCTGTGACGACTTGAAGTTGGTGACCACGGTTTCAAGTTCCTTGGCGATGTCATCGCTGTAGGCACCTGATTCGTCGATCTTGGCCTTTAGGTCGGCAGCATTCGCGCGGAAGTACTCAATCAGAGCTTCTTCAAACGCTACAACCTTGTCTGCGGGAACGTCGTCCAAGTGGCCTTCGTTCGCAACAAACAGAGTCATTGCCATATCACCAACACTCAAGGGCGAGTACTGCTTCTGCTTCATCAGCTCCGTGACGCGCTGACCGTGCTCGAGCTGCTTACGCGTAGCGTCGTCAAGGTCAGAAGCGAACTGAGCGAACGCCGCCAATTCACGGTACTGAGCCAGGGCTAGACGTACACCGCCACCCAGCTTCTTAACCGCTTTGGTCTGCGCCGCACCACCGACTCGTGAAACTGACAGACCCGCGTTGATCGCCGGACGGATACCTGAGTTAAACAGGTTCGTTTCCAAGAAGATCTGACCGTCAGTAATAGAAATTACGTTGGTCGGTACGAATGCAGATACGTCACCCGCTTGGGTTTCAATAATCGGCAGTGCAGTCAATGAACCGGTCTGGCCTTTAACAGCGCCGTCGGTCATTTTTTCTACGTAGTCGGCGTTAACACGAGCGGCACGCTCTAGAAGACGTGAGTGCAAGTAGAAAACGTCACCAGGATATGCTTCACGTCCCGGGGGGCGCTTCAACAGCAGCGAGATCTGACGGTATGCAACAGCCTGCTTAGACAGGTCATCGTATACGATCAAAGCGTCTTCGCCTTTGTCGCGGAAGTATTCGCCCATTGAACAACCAGAGAAGGGTGCCAAGAACTGCATAGCAGCCGAGTCAGCCGCGCCCGCTGCCACGATGATGGTGTGATCCATCGCACCGTGCTCTTCTAATTTGCGTACTACCGCTGCGATAGAAGACTGCTTCTGGCCAATTGCGACGTAGATACATTTAACGCCGGTGCCTTTTTGGTTGATGATGGCGTCGATGGCGACCGCGGTTTTACCCGTCTGACGGTCACCAATGATCAGCTCACGCTGGCCACGTCCAACCGGTACCATGGCGTCAATCGCCTTAATACCTGTCTGTAGAGGCTCGTCTACTGACTGACGCGCGATCACACCAGGAGCAACCTTTTCAACCGGTGCACTGGCTTGTGCTTCGATCGGGCCTTTTCCGTCAATCGGAGCGCCCAGAGCGTCTACAACGCGACCCATCATGGCTTCGCCAGTGGGGACTTCAAGAATACGGCCGGTGCACTTCGCAGTCTGGCCTTCTGCCAAACCTTGGTAGTCACCCAAAACTACGGCGCCGACAGAGTCACGCTCGAGGTTCAAAGCCAGACCGAACTGTCCGCCTTCGAATTCGACCATCTCGCCGAACATCACGTCGTTTAGACCGTGAATACGCACAATACCGTCAGACACAGAAACGATTGTGCCTTGGTTTTGCGCTTCGCTTTTAACATCGAGGTTCTCGATGCGCGATTTAATCAGATCACTGATTTCGCTTGGATTAAGTTGTTGCATGCTATTCCTCAGCCTCTCTTAGGGCTTCAGCTGCTCGGCTAGCTTCGCGAGCTTGCCGCTTACAGAGCCGTCAATTACTAGGTCGTCAGCGCGGATGACAACACCCCCGACAAGATCAGCGTTAACGCTAACCTCCAGACTCACCTGCTTATTCAAGTGGCGCGCCAGCGCCTCACTCAAGGTCGCTTGTTGCGCCTCGGTCATTTCCATTGCCGATTCAACGTAGGCAATAGCAGAGCTTTCCAGTTGCAAGCGCAAAATTTCAAACTGTGCGCTGACTTCTGGGAGTAACTCTAGACGGCCGTTTTCAGCCAGTACTTGAACAAAGTGTTTGCCCGCATCAAATGCGTGCTCACCAGCCAGCTCGTTTAACCAAGCGGCCTTTTGTTCATGAGTCAATGTGGGGTGCGCAAGTGCGCGGCGGCCTTCGGAGTCACTCGCAACCTGCGCGGCAAATGCCAACAGATCGCTCCACTGAGCCAGGTTACCGGCTTGTTGAGCACTCGCGAACGCCGCTTTGGCGTATGGACGAGCAAGTGTGGATAGTTCCGCCATCTCGTCCTCTCCTTATAGCTCTTTGGCCAGTTGATCAATCAACTCAGCGTGAGCTTGTGCGTCTACGGCCTTGCCCAAGATTTTGCTAGCGCCGGTCACCGCCAATGCGCTGACTTGGCCACGGAGCGCTTCACGCGCTGCGTTAACTTCTTGGTCAATGTCCGCTTTAGCTTGTTCGATGAGCTTTTCGCCTTCAGCACGGGCCTTAGCCTGTGCGTCTTCGACGGTTTGAGCAGCTTGCTTACGGGCCTGCTCTAAAATGCGAGAAGCTTCTTCTTTCGCTTCACGCACTTGCTCTTCGATTTTAGCCTGAGCGACGTCCAATTCTTTGGCTGCTTTATCTGCATCAGCCAAACCTTGTGCGATTTTCTCTTGACGCTCGTTTAGCGCTGCCATGACTGGCGGCCAAACAAACTTCATGCAGAACCACACAAAGATGGCGAAGGAGATCAGCTGCCCGACTAGGGTCAAATTCAGATTCACAATCGCTTCCTCGCGTTAGTTGGTGGGTTTGTATGAAGCAAAGCTTCGATTAACCGACCAGCGCAACGAAGGGGTTAGCGAAGGTGAAGAACAGTGCGATACCAACACCGATCATAGTTACCGCGTCCAACAGACCTGCAACGATGAACATTTTAACCTGCAGCATGGGAACCATTTCGGGCTGACGAGCAGCGCCTTCCAGGAACTTACCGCCCAAAATACCGAAACCAATTGCAGTACCCAGGGCACCGAAACCGATCAGCAATGCAACTGCGATAGCAGTGAGGCCAACAACCATATCCATTTGATTTTCTCCAGTTATTTAACGTTTAAAAGTTAAGGTTTACTTCGGTTAGTGATGCTCGTGAGCCATCGCCAAATAAACGATAGTCAGCATCATGAAAATGAATGCCTGCAGAACGATGACCAAAATGTGGAAAATCGCCCACGGGACAGACAAGGTGAATTGAATCCAGAACGGCATCAGCGCGATCAGGATGAAAATAAGCTCGCCGGCGTACAGGTTACCGAACAGTCGCAGCGCCAATGAAATGGGCTTTGCAATCAGTCCAACGCCTTCCAGCAACAAGTTGAAGGGAATCATCCACTTGCCAAAGGGCTGCAGTGTCAGTTCGCCAACGAATCCGCCAAATCCCTTCATCTTGATCGAGTAGAAGATGATCAGCAGGAATACACCGATGGCCATACCTAACGTGGCGTTTACGTCAGTCGTCGGAACGATCTTCATGTATTCGACGCCGGCCATATAGAACAGATTCGGAACCAAATCGACCGGGACCAAATCCATTAAGTTCATCAAGAACACCCAGACAAAAATCGTTAATGACAAGGGCCCGATTAGGGTGCTCTTGCCCGAGTAGGTGTCTTTAATGTTGGTGTCTACAAACTCACAGATCAGCTCTACGAAGTTCTGCAAACCGCCGGGTACACCGGATGTTGCGTATTTAGCCGCTTTGGCGAAAAAGAAGCAGAACAACGCACCCAAGCCAATTGACCACAACATGGTGTCTACGTGAATTGCCCAAAAACCCATCTCAGCAATCATGTCGCGGGTGTACTGATATTGAAGGTCTGAGTTTGCAGCGTGTGCCGCCACGTTTTCAGGATCGAATCCGCGAGGATAGGCAAAGGTCCATCCTTCAACGGGGTGCTTACCGAACGTTAAGTTCGTGAGGTGGTGAACAATGTACCCACCTGCGGTCTCTGCAGCCATTTATTGTCTCCGATTTGGTAAAGCTTTTTTTAGTCGAGTAGCCGAGACACCACAGGCCAGTTGCATAGCGATGAAGCTGCTGAACACTGCGCCGGGTACCAATGGGTCCACCCAAACAAACACACAGACCAACAGGCCCGCGGTTAAAATCAATTTCAGTGATTCACCTAAATAGAATGAACGCACTATGCTCCTTGCGTTGCGCGCCCCTGCATGACGAAAAGCCAATCCAGTGAACACGACCGTTGGCAAAATCACTGCCAACCCGCCGAACAATGCCGATATCGCGCTATCGGCTGACCCCAGGATTCCAACTATCCCTGTGATCACGATCAGAAGTCCTAATGGCAGTGCAGTCACGGTGAAAATGGCAGACATGCACGAACTCCAGACACATTTTAGCGCGGAAGATTATAAGGACATGCCTTTAATCTATCAATCGGTTCTAAGAGATACTTTCGGCGTAGTTACGACTCGAGCCCTAACTTTTTAAGCAAACCTTGGAATTCATCCAGCGTGTTGTAGCGAATTTGGATCTGTCCACGGCCCTTTTTATTCGCTCGAATCTCGACTTGAGCACCCAGCTGTTCAGAAATTCTTTGAGTCAAAGCCAGGACGTCGGCGTCGGGTTGAGCCGGCGCTGATTTAGCTTTGGATTCATTCGCCACCAAGGTTTCTGTCTGACGAACGTTTAATCCCAACGCTACAACCTTACTCGCTAATGCCCGTTGACGTGCAGTTGGCGCAGCCAGCAAGGCTCGAGCATGGCCCATGTCCAGACTGCCATCATGCACCAGGTCTTTTACTTGATGATCCAGCGAATCCAAACGCATCAAATTCGATACTTGAGAACGAGACAGACCCACCAGCTCGGACAATTGAGTTTGGTCGAGTGAAAATTCGTCTCTAAGTTTAATCAGTGCTTGGCCTTGCTCTAATGCGTTAAGGTCTTCGCGCTGAAGGTTTTCTACCAACGCCAAGGTGGCGGCTGTTCGATCGTCTACTGTCTGAACAACAGCCGGCACTTGTTTCAAATCTGCAATTTGCGCTGCACGCCAACGGCGTTCACCTGCGATCAGTTCGTAGCGTTGATTGACTTCTCGAACGACCAGAGGCTGCATCAGACCATGTTGACGGATTGAATTGGCCAGATCCTGTAGTGGCTCTGATTCAAATTGGCTACGAGGTTGCCATGGGCTTCGGTCAACCTGATGGATACCGATCAGGACAATCCCTTCTTTGGGCTCGGATACAGAGGCTTCAGGTTTAGTTTTACCCAGCGTATCTAACAGGATGTTACGCCCAAGGGCTCCTTTTTTCGGCGTCATGCGGCCACCTTCCTAAAATACTCTCCGGCAAAAGCCAAATATGAAATTGCGCCTCGGCTACGACGATCGTAATAAATCACGGACTGGCCATGACTCGGCGCTTCGGCTAATCGAACATTACGTGGAATCACGGTCGAGAACATTTTCGATTTGAAATATTCCCGAATTTGACGACTCACTTCTGCGGTTAATGCACTTCGTGGGTCATACATGGTGCGAAGTACACCGTCGATCTCTAAGGTTGGATTAAATCCTTCCCGAACCGCTTCAATGGTTTCTAATAAACTGGCCAAGCCTTCCAGTGCGTAAAATTCACATTGAACTGGGATCACGATGCCCTGAGCTGCAACCAAGGCATTTACGGTCAACATGTTCAATGACGGCGGACAATCAATCACGATGATGTCGTAAAGATTATCTTCTAAGGCTTGTTTAAGCTGGGTTTGGCGATTTTCGGTCGACAACAACTCGATTTCAGCCGCCGTTAAATCTCCATTGCCGGCTACCAAATCATAGTTACCGTCGGTCTTATGCGCACAACTGGCCAGCGGCGCATTATGAGTCAGTAAGTCATAACTAGAAAAAGGAATCTCTGTTTTATCGATACCGGATCCGGTGGTTGCATTGCCCTGCGGATCCAAATCAATCAGTAAGGTTTTACGACCAGTCGCTGCGAATGCTGCGGCCATGTTAACCGCGGTGGTGGTCTTGCCTACGCCACCTTTTTGATTTGTAACCGCTACGACTCGCATCGTTGACCCTAGTGTAATTTTACTTCTATCAGGAACCGTTCGGCATCTAGTCCAGGTACGGCCAATTCGATCGAGTCTACCTGAGCTTGTGGAAAGATTTCACGGGTTTTTGCGATCTCATTGGCTGGGTACTGTCCCTTTAACGCCAGAATCCGACCACCCGGGCTTAATAAGTGTTGAGTCCAGGTAACCATGTCTTGAAGTGGCGCAAATGCCCGAGCGGTTATCTGCTCAAAGGTCTCACCAGGACGATAGGTTTCGACCCTTGAATTAACGACACTCAGGTTCTCTAACCCTAACTGACCCTTCATTTGAACGCTAAAGCGGGTTCGTTTTTGAGCGCTATCTAACAAGGTAATGTCTTGAAACGGTCTGGCGATTGCCAAAGGTAAACCTGGAAAACCGGCTCCAGATCCAACATCTAGAAGCGGTGAATCCTCTAAATGTTCAGCTAAGGCAAGCGAGTCGAGCAAATGGAGCACCACCATGTCCTGACGACGAGTGATTCGAGTCAGGTTGTAGACACGATTCCACTTTTCAACGCCGTCCAACAGGGATTCGAGTTGCAACGCTTGATGGTCGTCTAAATCTAAGCCTAGCTGTTCTAGCCCTTGGGTTAACTCCATCAACTGGCTGCCTTGACAGCAACGCCCAATTTTTTCAAATGGACCAATAACAAACTTACAGCCGCTGGGGTAACGCCTTGGATACGACTGGCTTGGGCCAGGGTTGCGGGTCGAACATCGGTGAGTTTTTGACACACTTCATTCGATAAACCTTTGATCGTTTTGTAATCTAGATCGCCCGGCAAACTCACCTGTTCATTGCGTTTTAATTTTTCGATTTCAGCGCTTTGACGCTGAATATAACCGGCATATTTCAACTCGGTCTCGGTTTGCTGTGCAATCAACGGATCGATCTGAATCGCACCTGGCATTTCTTGCAATATAGAGCGATCCATTTCTGGACGCCGTATCAGATCCGCCAAAGAAGCTTCTTTGCTCAAGGGCGATTTTAAATGTTGAGCCAACCAATTGGCTTGTTCAGATCCCGCTTGAATCCAAGTCGATTCCAATCGATTGAGTTCTTTCTGAACGGCTTCTTGTTTTTCATTGAATGCACGCCAGCGAGTCTCACCCACTAAACCAAGTTCGCGGGCTTTTTGTGTTAAGCGCACGTCGGCGTTGTCTTCACGCAGCAATAATCGATGTTCAGCACGTGAGGTAAACATCCGATAAGGCTCTTTGGTACCCAGGGTCACCAGATCGTCGATCAGCACGCCTAGGTACGCTTCCGATCGATCCAAAATCCACGGCTCTAACCCTTTGGATTCCAATGCCGCGTTAGTACCGGCCAACAGGCCTTGGGCCGCCGCTTCTTCGTAACCTGTCGTGCCGTTAATTTGGCCTGCGCAATAAAGACCGTTTAAGTGCTTAGACGCCAGTGAATGATATAGATCCCTAGGATCCAAATAATCGTACTCGATCGCATATCCCGGACGAGTGATGTGTGCCTGTTCAAACCCTTTAATTGAATGGATCAGTTCAATCTGAGTATCAAAAGGTAAGCTGGTGGATATGCCATTGGGATACAGCTCATGGGTTGTTAAGCCCTCTGGCTCAACAAAGATCTGATGGCTGGTCTTATCAGCAAATCGAGTGACTTTGTCTTCAATCGACGGGCAGTAACGCGGTCCAACCCCTTCGATAACACCTGCAAACATGGGTGATCGATCTAAATTGGCGCGAATAATGTCATGTGTTTTTTCATTGGTCTGGGTGATAAAGCAGCTGACTTGTTTGGGATGATCTGATGCTTTGCCCATAAATGACATGATGGGGGTGGGTGTATCACCGGGTTGTTCCACCATCACTGAAAAATCTACCGTACGGGCATCGATACGAGCCGGCGTACCGGTTTTTAACCTATCTACCCGGAATCCTTTTTCACGGATACGTTTGGCCAAGGCATTTGCTGGCATATCCCCAGCTCGCCCGGCTTGCGTGTTCGCCAGACCCATGTGGATCACACCGGCCAAGAAAGTGCCTGTGGTCAGCACAACCGTTTTGGATCGGATCTGTAAGCCCATAGCAGTTTGAATCCCGACTACTTGATCTTGCTCTATAAGCAA
>JASFWN010000111.1:0-4043 GCA_050049295.1 Pseudomonadales bacterium | reverse complement strand
AGCGTCAGATGCGTTCTTAACTCGACAAAACCCTCGGGCCAGCGCGATTCAAAGGCGTGTTTGTGATCATACAACCACTGACCGCCAAATCCTCCAAGCAACAAGGCTTGCGCATAGGGCGGCGGCAAAATAAGCGCAGCCCAGCCGGCCAATGAAGGCAAAACGCTCGCGATGAATCGACGGGAACGATCGGCTTCTTCGAAATTAGCCAGCAACGCCGTCCCCCACTGAATTCCCCCCAGAAAACTGAGAATAACCGCCCCATAAGCCAAACCCAGACCGCGTGTGGGCAACCCCACGAGGTGACCCAAGGCGCTTGCAAAAAACGGAATCAGGCCGGCGTAGCCTAGCCAACGTACAGTGGTTAAATTCATACCTAAAAATCGAGTGTTTGCTGTGTTGAGGCCCCTGATTTTGCATACTTTGGACGAGTTTGTCGCATCTGACTGGCATGTTGTTTCAATATTCGCTGGGCCTCGGGCTTTAGATCTCGGCTGTGAATAAAGGCCGTTAGCCGTGCTTTAGCATCGCGGGCGGCCTGAACGGGGTCGGCAATCGGTGCCACGTAATGTTTGCCCACTTGCGCGCCCATTCGCCGCTGCAATGCCTGAGGCGCGCGCCAGGGCTCATGAATCCAGTCATCGCTGTAGCCCGCCAATTCAGGCACCCATCGGCGAATAAAGCTGCCGTCAGGATCTTGGTCTCGACTTTGCTTAATTGGGTTATACATCCGATTAACGTTGATACCCGTGGTGCCAGACTGCATTTGGAATTGGCTGTAATGAATACCCGGCTCGTAATCGACAAAGCGTTGCGCCAGGCGATGCGCAGGCGTCTGCCAGGGCTGCCACAGATGATACGAACTGAGTGCCACCAACATGGCTCGCATCCGAAAGTTGATCCAGCCGGTTGCTTTTAGCGCCCGCATGCAGGCATCCACAAAGGGCCAACCGGTTTGGCCTTCAATCCAGCGTTCAATCACCTCGTCATCGGCCGGTTCGGAATGCAGATCTAGAAAATCTCGATGCAGCGCTTCAAACTCCATGCGCGGCTCGGACTCCAGTTTTTGGATGAAATGACAGTGCCAATGCAATCGCTTGTCGAGGCTTCGATAACTTCGAGCCCAGACGGCGTCCGGCGCCTCGGTGGTTCTGAGCTGCTGCAAGACAGCCCGAAGCGACACAGTCCCATAGGCCAAATGCGGAGATAAGCGCGAGCAGGCCTGGGCACCGGATTCGGGACTGGACATTTGCCTTGTGTATTCCCGGCCACGCTCAGTCAAAAATGAGTCCAATAACGCTTTACCTGGCTCACTCCCACCGGACTGAACCTCGCAGGGCGTCATATCCTGTGTCGCCCAATGACTCGGCAACTCGAATGGTCCAGGCCCAGGGCCCGTCAGCGCAGACACCTGGGACTGAGGTTCCGCCATCAAAGCCTCCCATTGGCTCGCCCAACCTTGGCGCAATTCCAAACCACGGATAACGCCGTGCTGACGATACTCATAAAATGGCACACCCAAGGCACGCAATCGCCGATGCACCGACAGGTCCCGTTGATAGGTCCAACCGTTACCGGTTTCCATGTGCGCATAAACCTGCTGGATGGCGTGTCGTTCGATCAAGCTGGCCAAGACCTGTGTCGCTTCGCCCTGGATGATCCAAAGGGGCTGGCCAAGTTGCTCTAGAGAGCGCGCAAGCGACACCAAAGAGTCACGCACAAATTGCCATTGGCGTTGACTGGCATCCGGCTGCCGCCACAGTTCAGGCTCCAAAATGTAAAGCGGAATCATTGGGCCCCGCGCCGCCGCCTGGGCTAAGGGTTCGTGATCTTGGACCCTTAAATCTCGCTTAAACCAAACCAGGTTCAAGGCATGATCACCTTATTCCAACCGGAGGGATGTACGATCGGTGGCGGACTGATCCCGGCTGTCCAAGGCCAATGAATGTGTCGATCGTCGACCGTGTCCAACTCGGGCAGCCAATGTCGCACATACCCGCCTCGCTTGTCGTAACGCGTCGCCTGCAGCAAGACATTAAACCAACGATCGTCTCGCGGATCGGCACCCACACCGGCCACATAGGCCCAGTTACCCCAGTTGCTGCCATGATCGTAGTCCAGCAGGTGGTACTCAAAGAAATCGGCACCCAGGCGATAATCCAGTCCAAGGTCTTTGGCGAGAAAGCTAGCAACATTTTGCCGACCGCGATTACTCATAAAGCCCGTTTGAGTCAGCTCTTTCATGTTGGCATCAATAAAGGGGACCCCAGTCTCCCCATTGCACCAAGCTTCAAACCAAGGTTGGCGCGTTTGATATCGCTCGGGCGCTCGGTAGAGTTCCGCTCCCCAGTCCTGCACCCACCAGTGAAAATACTCACGCCACAACAGCTCGAACTTAATCCAGTAGGTCGAATCGTTCTTAATTACCTGCTGCTCAAACTCGCTGACCACCTGCCAGATTCGACGAGGACTTAAACTCCCCTGAGCGAGGAACGGACTGAATTTGGTCGAGTAATCCGCCCCCAACAGTCCGTTGCGAGTTTCTTTATAGGTGCTAGGGCGCCGCGGGTCGGATAGATAGTGTGCCAAGTGCGACTGCGCCGCCTGCTCGCCACCGACAAACTCCATCACCGCACGGGCTTCGTTGGGAACGTCTGGGATCGTTGGCATCTGCCCAGGATCTAAAGTTGAGGGTAATGGCGCAAGTCGCTCAGGGTTTGCCAATGGCGCATCAGGCTTTAGCTTTTTTTGGACCTTGTTACGAAACTTTGTAAAAGGCTCTGGCACCGCCTCAAAGGGCAACTGCTCGCGCCGGAACAGGCTGCTGACGTCGATGCGTTCGGCGTTAAGCGCTTGATCTTGGTTCCGCTCATCTAAACCCGACGCGGCACCCACTCGGATGCCTTGGCCTGTTTGCTGGGCCAAGGCGGTTAAACACTCGACACGATCGCCTTCTCGAATCACCAGATCACTGCCCAGGGCACGCAATGCGTCGCGAAGTTCTGTCACGGCCTGCAGTGTGAATCGCTGACGTCGGGGGCTCATGCGTTCAAAACGCTGCGTCTCGCATACCCAGACCGGAATCGGATTCTTTACCCCAGCAAACAAGGGGTTATCGTCCAATCGTAGGCAATCTCGTAAATCAATAATCATGAATGTCCTCGTCGGCAGCGTTCGCTGCAGTAACGTACGTTGTCCCAGTCACGCTCCCACTTTTTGCGCCAACTAAATGGCAAGCCACAACGGGCGCAGTCCTTGGTGGGTAGATGTTTTTTGGCGACACCTCTGGGCACTACTTCAACTCCAGCGGCTGCAGGTCTTGGGTGGGTTCGTGATAAATCTGCGCCAGCGTCAGTTCGGCCTGCGCCAGCAACGCCTCTTTTTTCTCGGGCTTCATACGAGCCCAAGTCCGGTACATCATGGCCATGCGCGGATGCTTAGCGAATCGCTCGGTATGGCGGTCAATAAAGTGCCAATACAAGGCATTCATTGGGCAGGCCTTCGGACCGACGTCAACTTTGGGGTTGTAACGACAGTGATCGCAATAATCACCCTGACGCTGAATGTACTTTCCACTGGCCGCGTAGGGTTTCGAGCCCAGATACCCGCCGTCGGCGTGGCTGACCATGCCCAGCACATTGGGCAACTCAACCCACTCAAAGGCGTCGGCATAAACCGCCAAGTACCACTCGGCCAGATGCTTAGGCGCAACGCCCAACAAGAGCGCTAAATTCCCAGTCACCATCAATCGCAAAATGTGATGACTCCAGGCTTCTTGACGCGTCAGCCGAACCGCCTGGCGTACACAATTCATCTCGGTCTTGGTTTCATCCCAGTAAAAATCGGGCAAAGTTCGTTGAGCATTCAAGCCGTTTTCCTTGGCGTAATCCGGCATGCAGAGCCAATAGATACCCCGAACATACTCACGCCATCCCAGGATCTGACGAATAAAGCCCTCGACCGCATTGATCGGGGCACGCCCCGCTCGGTACTCCATTTCTGCCCGGCGGCACAAGTCAAGCGGATTGAGCAAACCCAGATTT
>JASFWN010000110.1:0-4067 GCA_050049295.1 Pseudomonadales bacterium | reverse complement strand
GAACATCGTAAAGTCATGCAGAATCAGCTCAGGGTTGAGCTGACTGACGATCTCGGGCAATGGCAAGGTATCGCCGGAGTACATCAACCAACCATTAATGAGCGCACCAAAGCACAGCTTGCCTGGCGTATGGCGCGTCTCGAACAATTCAAACTCAACCGCCCCATGTCGGAATTGCTGACTGACCGGACGCACATCGAAATAGCTGTCCAGCGTGCATTCGCCTTCACCAATGCGGCCCATGCTGCCGGACAAACTGTGTTCCCATAGCTCGTTAATCAAACGCGAGTCGATGTACAAAATCGGCTTCGCCCGGCCACTAAACAGGGCTTGACTGCCAATCCGCTCTAACCCGTAGATGTGATCAGCATGGCAGTGGGTAATCCAAACTGCATCGATATCTGTCACCTTCAAATCACAGGCATCTAACGCGCGGCCAATGGTATGTCCCGCATCGATCAGCATTCGATCCTGCCCTTGCTGAATCAGGGCATTGGTATTGAAGTGGCGAACTGAGTCGGCGCTGCCGACCCCCAATAGCTGCAAACTAGCCATGTTGAGCCACCCGCTGGCTAACGCACAAATAGTTAATCCAGGTGTGCCAAGTGACGCTGGCACGCTTTGCAAAGGGATTGAATTGCACGCCCGTGAACTCTGGCTGGGACAGCCCCGAATCCATCAGGTACTGCTTAAGCTCTGCGGGTTTGACCAGTTTCGAGTACTGATGCGTTCCTTGGGGCAACAACCTAAGCACGTACTCGGCGCCAAAGATCGCAACCAGCCCACTTAAAGGATTGCGATTAATTGTCGCCACCACCTGGTACCCGCCAGGCCTAACCAACTGAGCGGTGGTGTTGAGAAAACTGGGTAAGTCGTTGACGTGCTCGACGACTTCTAAATTCAGTACCCAATCAAAGGGTTCAACGCCGGTCGCCAACAGGTCTTCAGCCGCCTGACAGCGATAATCGATATCGAGCCCGCTGCGCTGAGCGTGTTGACGGGCCACCTCGATCGAACGTTCAACAATATCGATGCCGGTTACCTGAGCGCCTCCACGAGCCATGGCTTCGCTGGCCAAACCGCCGCCACAACC
Source organism: Pseudomonadales bacterium (assembly GCA_050049295.1). Classification (GTDB taxonomy): domain Bacteria; phylum Pseudomonadota; class Gammaproteobacteria; order Pseudomonadales; family Litorivicinaceae; genus Litorivicinus. The sequence continues at coordinate 2,974 of JASFWN010000110.1, read as the reverse complement.
AATATCCAAAACGCGCAGGCCTGCCAACGGTCGATCTCCGCCCGCGCCCATGCGTTCGATGAGCCAGTTCGCTCGAAAATCGTTAAGTCGATGTAAGGGCCAGAATGGCCCTTGCGGATCCCACCAAGTCTCCGCAAATGACTCAAATTTGCGGCGTTCCGAAGGATCGACGCTGGGGGCAGACATTACAAACCTGCAAGCCGCATGAATTCGCTGCGTGTCGCCTGAGATTCCCGGAACTGACCCATCATCACGCTGGTGGTCATAAAGCTGTTTTGCTTCTCGACGCCGCGCATCATCATGCACATGTGCTTAGACTCGACAATCACACCCACACCACGGGCGCCGGTGACTTCTTCAATGCATTGCGCGATTTGCTTGGTCAGGTTTTCCTGAATTTGCAGGCGACGGGCGAACATATCCACGATACGCGCAAATTTAGAAAGTCCCAGAACCTTGCCATTGGGCAGATAGCCAATATGGCACTTCCCTACGAAAGGCAGCATGTGATGCTCACACATCGAATACAACTCGATGTCACGGACCACGACCATTTCGTCGTTGTCACTGGTGAACACCGCATCGTTAATGAGTTCGTTGATGTCTTGGCGGTAGCCCTGCGTTAAAAACTGCATGGCTTTGGCAGCGCGCTTAGGCGTGTCTAACAATCCCTCACGGTCGGGATCCTCACCTAAATGGGTCAATAACTGCCGGTACAGGCCGGACATTTCTTCAATCATGAAAACTCCTACGTTTTCGTATCACGGAAAATGCCGTTCCTTGGCCTAGGAACTAAGAGTGAGGGGTCTAGTGTGGTTTTGCAAGAAACTTACCAACAAAATTTCCCAGCGGCCCCCGAAATCTGGCGAAGGCTTTATAGACAAGGCGACCGACGGGTGCAACCCATGGATGGCCTGCAACGCTTGCCCAAGGCTTGTTGGCTGCCTTCCACATCATCAAGTTGGCCTCGTATCCTTGATAGATACGGCCCTCTGAATCCATCCAGTGCAGCCAATATTGAGCGGTTTTCAAATCCACGCCCAACTCTGCAGGGTCAAAATTCGAGCAAGACACATCGACAAACTCGAACTCGTGTCCTTGATCCTTTAAATGTTGGATCTCGATATTACAGATCGGACAACCGCCGTCGTGGTAAACCCGAGGTTTCATTCGCTCTTATTTAACGATAACGCGGCGGAATTCATGCAATACCGAAGTCCGGTTGGCTGAGGACCGTCTTCAAACACATGCCCTAAATGCGCGTCACAACCACTGCAGACGATCTCGGTTCTGGGCCGTAAAAACAGGCTGCGATCGGCCTTTTCGCCCACGGCGTCCGCTTCGATCGGCTGGTAAAAGCTAGGCCAGCCCGTGCCAGAATCGTACTTCGCCTGCGACGAGAACAAGGGCTGATCGCAACAAATGCAGTGATAAGTGCCCTCGTCTTTGCAATCGTTGTATTCGTTATTGAACGGACGCTCGGTCCCGCCTTTCTGCGTCACCTTCCACTGCAAATCAGTCAGGCGCGCCTTGAGTTCACTCTTATCCATGCGCCTATTTTGGGGGCGGCGAAATTGAATAAAAGGGATTGAAAATCGATCCTTTCGTCGGTATCTACAGGCCACGCACAAGGAGGAATGAATAACATGCGTATCGCGCTTTTCTTGCTCACCAACTTAGCCATCATCATCGTGGCTTCGGTGAGCCTTTCGCTACTCGGCTTTAATGGATACATGGCCGCCAACGGCATCGACCTGAACTTAAATGCCTTGTTGCTGTTCTGCTTCGTATTCGGCATGGCCGGCAGTGTCGTCAGTCTGCTGCTGTCCAAGAAAATGGCCAAAATGAGCACCCGCACGCGCATCATCGAAACCCCGCGTAATGCTCGCGAACAATGGCTATTCGACACCGTCGCGCGCCAGGCTCAGGCCGCAGGCATTGGTATGCCCGAGGTCGGTATTTTCCCGAGTCCGGTGAGTAATGCCTTTGCCACAGGCTGGAACAAAAACAATGCCTTGGTGGCGGTCAGTGAAGGTCTGCTAGATCGTTTTTCCCGCGAAGAAGCCGAGGCAGTCATGGCCCATGAAATTGGTCACGTGGCCAATGGCGACATGGTCACTCTGGCCCTGATTCAAGGCGTCGTAAATACCTTCGTTATGTTCTTCTCACGGGTGATTGGTCACACCATCGACCGGGTCGTGTTCAAGACCGAACGCGGGCACGGCATTGGTTTTTACATCGTGACCTTCATCGCCGAGATGATTCTAGGAATCCTGGCCAGTGCCATCGTGTTCTGGTTCAGCCGCCGACGTGAGTTCCGAGCGGATCAAGCCGGCGCCAGCTTAGCCAGTCGTCAAGCCATGATTGGCGCGTTACAACGCTTACGCGCGGAACAGGGACTGCCCGCGGACATGCCCGACACCCTGACGGCATTCGGTATTCGTACAGGACAGAGCAAACTGGGCAAGTTGTTTATGACTCACCCACCGCTCGAAGACCGAATCCGCGCCCTTCAGGCCAGCGTTTAAAGCGCCGCAAGCCCCTTTGAGAGGTCAGCGATCAAATCGCTGGCCGCTTCAAGGCCAATCGACAGGCGAATTAACCCGGGTTGGATACCGGCCGCCTGACGCTGGTCTTCCGTTAGGCGTCCATGGGTCGTGGTGCTGGGATGAGTGATAGTCGTTCGAGTATCCCCGAGGTTCCCAGTCAGGCTCACGAGCTCAGTCGTATTGATGACCGACCACGCAGCGGCTTGACCGCCCTGCACTTCGAAGCTCAACACAGCACCGAAATCCGACTGCTGGCGTTTGGCCAATTCATGACTGGGATGTTCAGGCAGGCCGGAGTAAAACACCTGTTTTACTTGAGGTTGTGCATCTAACCACTGGGCAACTTCCAGCGCAGTCGAGCACTGCGCGCGCATCCGAATATCTAAGGTCTCGAGGCCCTTTAAGAATACCCATGCATTAAAGGC
>JASFWN010000109.1:0-4081 GCA_050049295.1 Pseudomonadales bacterium | reverse complement strand
ACTGCACTGGTTCTAACACGCAGGCAAACCCTGAATGATCTTGCTGCATTGACCCAACATGTCTTGGCCTCGCACCGAGAACCGGGTCTGCAACCACCGAACTTTGCCGATCCCGCGATGGCAAAAGCTGCATTGGCCCTGGGCGTCAAAAGTGCGGTCCGACCCGTTCGACCAGACCCCGTCGCTGCAATGACTTTTGATGAACCCGATGAGCCAGCACCTTTGGACCAAGACCCGAAGCTTGAACCAAACCCAGTTGCGGACCCGCTGACAGAGTCGCCTGCAGATTTGCTCGAGGAGCCCGTTCCAGTCGAGTCTGCCGAGCAAGCACAATCCGCATCCGACCCGAGCATCACGCCGAACGAGCCTGACGCGCCAGACCTGGCTCCTTTGGAATTTCCGGGGTTTTCAGAGACGACTCCACCCAAGACCGCGAAACCGGAGGAGACAACACCTGCTGAAATTGAAACAATAGCGCTGCAAGCTGATGTATCGCTCACCGATCAAGGAAGTTTTTCAATGTCCAGCGACTTTACCCCCGATGCTCGAATGTTCCGTGCCTATGACATTCGAGGCGTAGTGACGGCCGGATTCAATACCGATCTGGCGTATGCGGTTGGAAAAGCCTTAGCCAGCGAGGCAGCGGCTCAAGGTCAAAGCAAAGTCATCACCGGAGGCGACGGACGGCTGAGTACACCGGCGCTAAAACAAGCTCTGAACCAAGGTATCCAAAGCGCCGGGCTGGATGTAATTGATATTGGCATCGTACCCACCCCCTTGGTCTATTACGCCTGCAGCGTCAGCGAAACCCAAACCGGTATCATGGTCACTGGCAGTCACAACCCCAAAGACTACAACGGCTTTAAGATGATGATCGCAGGCGACACGCTGGCTGGCGACGAGATTCAGGACCTGTTGCGCCGCATTGAGGCCAAGGATTGGATCAACGGCAATGGCGGGCTGGAAACTCGCGACTACGTGCCCGCCTACATGGATGAGGTCGCTGAGCGCATTCAACTCAAGCAAAAGCCATCGATCGTGATCGACTGCGGCAATGGCGTGGCCGGCATGATGGCGCAACACTTCTTTGAACGCTTAGGCTGCAAGGTCGATGCGCTGTATACCGAGGTCGACGGCAATTTCCCCAACCATCACCCAGATCCTTCTAAGCCTGCGAACGTGGCCGAACTGCAGGCCCGAGTCAAATCGCTGAATGCCGACATCGGTTTTGCCTTTGATGGCGACGGCGACCGAGTCGGGGTCATCACAGCCGCGGGCGAAAACGTCTTTGCCGATCGCTTGATGATGCTATTGGGCATGGACGTCGCCAGCCGCAACCCGGGCGAGCCGATCCTTTACGACGTGAAATGCTCACGCCATCTCGGCGAATTGATTCGCGATGCCGGCGGCCAGCCTTTGATGTGGAAAACCGGCCATTCACTGGTTAAACGCAAAATGAAAGAGGTCAACGCGCCCCTGGGCGGTGAAATGTCAGGCCATGTTTTCTTCAAGGAAAATTGGCACGGCTTTGATGACGCACTCTACACCGCGGCTCGTGTACTAGAACTGACCGATCGCAAACAACACAGCATGGACGAGATGCTGGCATCCTTACCTGGCGACGTCTCGACACCGGAAATCAATCTGTCCGTCACCGACGAAGGCAAGTTCAAGATCATTGAAAAACTAGCCAATCTGGGGTGGTTCGAAGGCGGAGATCTGTCGACCGTTGACGGGGTTCGTGTCGACTACCCCGATGGATTCGGACTGGTGCGCGCCAGTAATACCACACCGGTTTTAGTCCTTCGTTTTGAAGCCGAAAATGAGACCGCGCTGGATCGCATTCGAGATCAATTCAAAACCCAACTCACCTTAGTCGAGCCTGACCTGAGCTTAGATTTCTAAGGTGGTACACTGCGCGGCAAATTCGTTCTGACAAGGATTTGCCGCGATGGGCCAATCAACACAAAGCGCTGAAGTCTTAATCGAAGCGCTACCCTATTTCCAACGTCATGCAGGCAAAACCATCGTCATTAAATACGGTGGCAACGCTATGGTTGACCCGGTATTGCAGCAACAGTTTGCTCAGGACGTAACCCTGCTAAAGCAAGTCGGCGTGAATCCCATCGTGGTGCACGGCGGCGGGCCTCAAATCGGCCAGCTGCTCGAAAAGCTGAACATCCAAAGCGAGTTTATTGATGGGCTGCGCGTTACCGATCGCGCCACCATGGACGTCGTTGAAATGGTGCTGGGCGGGCAGGTCAACAAATCCATTGTTAGCTTGATTAACCAAGCCGGCGGCAAAGCGGTCGGCTTAACCGGCAAAGATGCCAGCTTCATCAAAGCACGCAAACTCAATCTGAAGCGCGAAGCCAAAGCCGATCAGCCCGATGAAATCATTGATTTGGGCCATGTTGGTGAAGTCTCGACCATCGATGTTTCTGTCCTCAACATGATGACCCAAAGCCAAGTCATTCCGGTCATTGCCCCAATCGGGGTCGGCGCGGATGGAGCCAGCTACAACATCAATGCAGACACCGTGGCGGGTAAAGTTGCCGAGGTAATGGGTGCCGAGCGCCTGTATTTGCTGACCAACACGCCCGGTGTATTGGACGGCGAAGGTAAATTATTAACCGGACTGAATGTCGAGCGCGTAGAAGGTTTAATCGCCGACGGCACCATCTACGGCGGCATGTTGCCAAAAATCGATTGCGCGATGAGCGCGGTGCAAAACGGCGTGAGCTCGTCGGTCATTCTAGATGGCCGAGTGCCCCATTCCTTGTTGCTGGATCTGTTCACCGATCAGGGCCACGGCACCATGATTCAAAGCTCAGTCTGAGTCAGCTCTGCCACCCGGGTTTTGCGGGCCTGATACAGGGCCTCTAAATCCGCCACGCGCTGTTCTCGTTCGAGCAAAATTTGCTGAGCACGCAGAAGATCCAGCTCTTTCTGCGCTACTTCGGACAGGGTCTGCTCTGACACCTGTCCGTTTCGTTCTTCGCGAGCGGCTTTTCGCTTCAAGGCAGCCAGATTCTTGCGATGGCTCTCGACTGCACTCATTTGAATTTCGATCTGCAATTCCAGTCGCCCTAATTCACTGCGCTTGGCGGCTTCGACATCTGACACGCTGGGGAAACGATCCAACAGTGCATCGTCCTGGGCTTGTTTCTGTGCATCGATCTGGGCTTGTCGTTGCGCCCGTTCCATGGCGGCGAGCTCTTCGGCCGTCGGTGCCGGAGCCACTCGGTGAATCACAAACAATCGGCGATCCAGTACTTCGTATCCGTATTTTACAAAGCGCGGTGGGATCTTATCGGCAAGCACTCGATTACCCGCGTCATCCGAAAAACGATAAAACGCCGCCCCGGGAACCGACACTTCCGAGGCGAAAACAAAAGGAGTGATCAGCAATAACCACCAGCGCATAGCTGGCAGTATAGTCAAAACTAGACGCCGTACTCGGCGCGATATGCCTCAATTGCCTGAATTTGATCGGACGATTGGGTAGTTCTTGCAAACTCCAACACATCGTCCAGCGTCACAATCGTGCGCACGTCCAGGCCTTGAGCGCGTAATTCCTGTATTGCGCTGGTGCTGCCTTGGCCACGCTCTTGGCGATCCAGTGCCACCACAAGCCCACTCACCTGGACATCCGCCAACTGCTCCATGGCCTCACGTACCGCCGTTCCCGCGGTAATGACATCGTCCACCAAAAGCATTCGGCCAGCCGGTTGAGCCCCCATCAAAAGACCCCCTTCACCGTGGTCTTTGGCTTCTTTTCGATTAAACGTCACCGGCACATTACGGCCTTGCTGGGCCAAAGCCACCGATAACGCTGTACCTAACGGAATACCTTTGTAAGCCGGACCAAATAAACCATCAAATTGCATGCCCTCAATGGCCCGGGCATAGCATTGACCGAGCAGCGCAAAGGCCTGGCCATCGTTAAACGCACCTGCGTTAAAAAAGTAGGGGCTGACTCGACCGCTTTTTAACGTAAATTCACCGAACTTTAGGGCACCGTATTGCATGCATGCGGCTAAGAACTCTTGTTTATAGTCCGTTAAACTCACGGTAAACT
>JASFWN010000004.1:0-12318 GCA_050049295.1 Pseudomonadales bacterium | reverse complement strand
AACTCAGACATCCGGCAAGTATGCCATTTTCAGGCTGGAATGGTGCCCCCGTTTATCCAACCTTGCGCGATCGCATACTGTGCGAGTTCCAACTCGGTCGACAAACCTAAACGCGTCATCGCACGTTGGCGATAGGTACTGACGGTCTTATGACTGATAAAAAGAGCATCGGCAATTTGTTGCGGCCGCTGGCCCGAAAGCAACAGTTGGACCACCTGAAATTCCCGTTCGCTCAGCTGGTCTTGGTCAGACATGCCTAGCACCTGAGATTGAGCGACGCTCTGGGACAGGTATCGCTGACCTAGCGTCACTCGTTTCAACGCTTCATGTAATTCAGCCGCCCCGGCATTTTTATCAACCAGCGCTGCAACACCCCGCTCTATCAGCCAATGACAAATGGGCGTTGCGCAGTGCGCTGAAAAAATCAGGATTTTTATTTTTGGATAATGTCGAGTGAGGCGCCGAACCGCTTCCTGCCCGCCCATTCCAGGCAGCATCAAATCCAAAATCACCAGATCAACCGAGTGCTGACGCAAATACTCCAGCCCAGACTCTGCGTCCGGACAGTGCACCAGCTCATTGAGCTGGTCAGGCAGTACAGCCTTCACGCCATCCACCACCACTGGGTGGTCTTCAATCATCAATATTCTCTTCATGAAAGAAGACTAAGCGCGCCTGTTCCTCAGCCCCATGGGCTAAGGCGCTACGCCTGCGCTAAAGGACTAGCCAGACGCCAATTCCTGCGGCCAACGCGATCCGGTACCAAACAAAGGGCATCATCCCAATCCGCTCAACCAGTGCGATAAACACCTGAATACAAGCTAACGCCGATAACAGGGCGACGGCCGCACCCAACAGCCAATCCCCGACTTGAACATCCAACCCTAGCTCAACCGCGTCTTTGACCAATAAAAGCGAGGCGCCGGCGATGATTGGGATACTTAACAGGAATGAAAAACGAGCCGCCTCAACGCGAGACACACCCAACAATAGCGCTGCGGTGATCGTGATTCCGCTTCTAGATGTTCCAGGAATTAGGGCAAGCGCCTGAAACAAACCAATGACCAAGGCAATTTTGAGTGTGATTTGGACGCCTAATGTCGGCTTACGATCGGCATACCCCAGCAGCAGTCCAAAGATCAGCGTCGTACCCATGATCACGACCGGCGCTCGAGTCCAACTGGCCAGCCATTCATTCAGCAAAAAGCCTGCAAGCACCGCTGGCAGAGTAGCCACAGCCAAATAAAACACCTCAGTTTGTTCAGGGCCGCTGCGCAAGCATCCCCGAGCCAAAGCAAAAAGATGTTGGCGAAAATACAGTAGGACCGCTCCCAGCGTCCCCACATGAACCGCGATATCAAACGCGAGCCCTTGGTCCGGCCAGCCCAAGACAGGTGCTACCAATACCAAGTGTGCCGAACTCGAAACCGGCAAAAATTCCGTTAGCCCCTGCACTAAGGCAAGGGTAATAATTTGTATCCAATCCATTTATTTACTCAGTGGCGAAGGTTGCTCTGACACTTTTTTCCAATTCACTGTTTCTCTCAGGTAAACAGGCTCGCAATTTTCGGGCGCCACCGCATCGGAGCGCTCCAACAAATGCCACCACAATTCACTTTCTGATAGATCAGGAACCATTGCTTGCCGGTTGACCAACGCCCAACCATCACCAATTTGCCCGCGATCGATTGGCAACGCATCAAGTTGATCCAGCCGCATCAGACGGGGCTCTGTTACGCAGGTCACATCCGAAGCTGAGACTTCAAATTCGCCGAAATAGACTTCGCCTAATCGGGCGTCCGCGGCAATCGACCAGCGCCCCTCGCCCAATGAAGCGGCGTAGAGCAGCATCGAATTTAACGGCTTAATAGGCTTGCTAATGGCCATGGCCAAACCCTGCGCGGTGGCCAATGCCACACGAATTCCGGTAAAGGATCCTGGACCCACACCCACACCCAGCTCGTCTAGCTTGCCCATCGCTAGACCATGGCGTTGCAAAATATTCTGAATTTCCTTGAGCAACCTCTGATCATGACGACCATCGGGTTCGCTGATCCAAAACTCAGAACCCGACGAGGTTTTTAAATACAGCGCCAGCCGAGGACCGGAGGCTTCGATAATTAATGAATTCAATGTGGAATAGCCGATTTATTGGATGAGTCGAGTGTAACTCAGGCCGCCGGCAAACGGGAGGAGCCGCCGACGACAAAGCGCCGGCGGGAATCGCTAGATTAAGCAGTCACTTCCAGCGCATCGAACACGCGCGCTTTAATTGAATCGACACTGCCGACCCCTTCGATTTTCACCATGTCGGGCGCTGTCTCGGGGGCATCAACGGCCCACTGACCGTAGAAGTTAACCAAAGGCGCCGTCTGATCGTGGTAGACGCCTAGACGCTTACGCACAGTATCTTCTTGGTCGTCGTCACGCTGAATCAGATCATCGCCGGTTACATCGTCTTTACCCTCGGTTTTCGGGGGATTGAATACGACGTGGTAGGTACGACCCGACGCAGGGTGGACTCGGCGACCCGACATGCGAGAGACGATTTCTTCGTCTTCAACATGAATCTCAACCACTTTATCGATGCTGACGCCGGCGTCACGCAGCGCTTCGGCTTGAGGGATCGTGCGAGGGAAGCCATCGAATAGACAGCCGGTTTGACAATCGGCTTCTTTCAGACGCTCTTTGACCAGCCCAATGATAATGTCATCAGACACCAAACCACCTTCGTCCATGATCTTCTTTGCAGCGACACCCAGCTCGGTACCGGCCTTGACTGCGGCGCGCAGCATGTCACCCGTTGAAATCTGCGGAATACCGTATTTTTCGCAGATAAATTGAGCCTGCGTGCCCTTACCGGCACCGGGTGCCCCTAGCAAAATGATTCTCATGAATCGGTGTCTCCTAAAAATTTGACCAGAAATCTATAGATTTCCCCCACCATCACAACTCAACTTTGGGTGGGGGTATGCCTCAACCGGTATTGCGCATGCCAGCCGCAATACCCGCCATTGATACCATCAGGGCCTGCTCTGCGGCAGGATCTTCCGACTGAGATCGTAAGCGTCTCATCAACTCCGCTTGCAAGAAATGCAGGGGATCGGTGTAGGGGTCTCGAACAGACAGTGAACGAGCAATACCCGGTTCAGCAGCCAACAGATGATCTTGTTGTTTCAGCTCGTTTACCCATTCGATTACCCGACTCAGCCGACCCCGCAACTCAGCGCCCAGGACCAAGCTGGCCTCATCGTCACACAGTCTCTGCTCATAATGCTCGGCAATGGACGCGTCGGCCTTTGCCAGCACCATTTCTAGCATGGCGATATACACCCGGAAGAAAGGCCACTGGTCCAACATTTGACGCAATCGCTCAGGATCTTTTTCGAGCCCTTTTTCCAGCGCATCATCACTGCCCAGCCATGCTGGCAACATCAAGCGAATCTGCATCCAAGCAAAGATCCATGGAATTGCTCGGAGGCTTTCTACGCCACCATCGGCTTTCCGTTTTGCCGGACGCGAACCCAACGGAAGTCGCGCCAGCTCGCCCTCGGGCGTGACCTGACGGAAATAGGGTACGAATTCTGGAAGCCCGCGAACCACGGCACGATACGAATCCACCGCTGTCGATGACAATGACTCAATCAGAGAGCGAAACTCTGGTGCCGGAGGCGCACTCGATGCACAGGTGATCTCGAGCATGGCGGCCAGATACAATTCCAAATGTTGGCAAGCGATCTGAGGCAAGCCAAATTTCCAACGAATCATCTCGCCTTGCTCGGTCACTCGGATTCGCCCCATCACGCTGCCCGGTGGCTGTGCCAAAATGGCATGATGCGAGGGACCACCGCCCCGGCCTACCGTACCACCCCGCCCGTGGAAGAAGGTCAGATGAACATCGTAGTCTTTAGCGACTGCTACCAGCAGTTCTTGTGCCTGGTATTGCGCCCAACTGGCTGCCAAGGTTCCGGCATCTTTGGCACTGTCGCTATAGCCGATCATGACCTCTTGTTGGTGACCAATCATCTCTCGATAGGCCGGCAGAGCCAACAGAGCACCCAGTACACGCGGAGCCCGCTCTAGGTCATCCAAGGTTTCAAACAAAGGCGATACCGGTACCGCACGGGTGACGCCGGATTCTTTGAGCAACAGCTTGACCGCAAGCACGTCTGAGGCCTGTCGGGCCATAGATATGACGTAGCTCTGGATTTCACTGGCGGGGCTGTCTGCAACCACGGCACAGGTCGCCAGTACTTCGGCAGATTCCGCTGAGGGTTGCCAATCGGCAGGGATTAGCGGCCGCTTGCTCGATAATTCGCGCATCAGAAAATCAACTTTTTGATCCTCTGTCCAGCTCTCGTACTGCCCCAGCTCAAGGTACTCACACAACTCCCCTAACACCTGAGCATGCCGATCGGATTCCTGGCGAATATCCAATCGAACCAGGTTGGTTCCAAACACGGCTGCCCGTCGAAGGGTGTCCAGCAGGTAGCCATCGGCGATCGCACCCATGCCATTATCGTGCAACGACTCGTAACATAGCCGAAGCGGATCGAGTAATTCAGATTGATTCACGAGGTTTGAGTGTGAGGTCAGAGGTTTCCCATCGCGCCGCCCTTCCACCTCAGAACGAATATTTCGCATTTGCTGACGCAGTGGGCGCAACAGAACTCGATAAGGTTCAGCCACATCGCCCACGACATCGCGAACGGCTTGACTGCATTGTGCCATCGACAAATCTTGGATCAGTCGGTTTAAGTCTCGCTCGTATAAATCTGCCGCCATCCAACGGGCCAGATCTAGGACTTCACGCGTAACATCGGCCGTGACATTTGGATTTCCGTCTCGGTCTCCCCCCATCCAAGAGCTAAAGACAAAGGGTGCCGCATCGGTCGGCAAGCTGTGCCCTGTCGCATTTTCTAAATGCGTACTGATGTCGCGTAGCACGTCAGGGATTGCGTCCCACAGTGAGTTCTCGATAACGGCGAAACCCCAGCGAGCTTCATCCACTGGGCTCGGCCGCTTGGCACGAATTTCATCGGTGTGCCAGCACTCAGCAATCAACCGGCTAAGACGTCGTTTTTGGTGAAGGTGCTCGCGCGGCGACAGCTCGCCATCTAATGCATTCAAGCACTCCGCCATGGCTTCATACTTTTGAATCAGCGAACGCCGCACGACTTCCGTTGGGTGTGCGGTCAACACCAGATCAATCGATAATTCCGGCAGCTTTTGCGCAATCTGCTCGCCGGTCATGCCGCTGGCCAACAATCGATCAATGGTGGCACGAACCCCATCAGCGCCCAGTAGCAGACCATCTTCGGCCACGTTGTTTTGGTGGTAGCGAACTCGATCGTGCTGTTCGGCAATGTTGGCCAGGTTCAAAAATTGGGTAAAGGCACGTGTAACCTGAACCAACTCGTCGCCATGCAAACTTTGCAGCAGGGTCGCCAATTCTTCACGAGCCGCTTGGTCACCCAAACGCCCTTGTTTCGCGAGCGATCGGATGTTTTCGACCTTGTCTAAAAATGACTGTCCCATGTGGGCCGCCATGGCTTGGCCGAGCGCATCGCCCAGGTGTCGAACGTCGTTCCAAAGAGCTTCAGAGTGTTCCGTCACAATTACTTCATCCGAAAGTCGTAGAAAAAGAAGCGGGCAAGACTCCCAAATTTGACGCAATTAGGCAAATTTCAATTCGATTGTTTTTTGATTTGCTGCCAACGAGCTTCCCATTGTTCAGCATCTAGCGAGTCTACTTCGCCCAGGGCTTCCATGGCTTGGAAACGTTTCTCGAACTTTCGGTTGGCCGCCCGAACGACCTCACCGGCATCTAGGCCTTGCTTGCGCGCCAGATTTACCAGGGTAAAGAATACGTCGCCCAATTCTTCTGCTTGATCTGCACTCGATACCGCGTTGTCGAATTCGGCGAGTTCCTCGTCAAGCTTTTCCCGGACCCCAGACACATCCGGCCAATCAAACCCGACTCGAGCCGCCCGAGACTGCAATTTTTGCGCACGTTCCAATGCCGGCAAATGACTCGGAACATCATCCAACACACCGGTTAAACCGCGAGCGGCACGCTCTTCTCGCTTGCGAGCTTCCCAGGTGGCGTTGATTTGAGCCTCGGTCACCTGTGCTGGCTGACCAAAAGAAGCCCGGGTGCCATCCGGCCAAACATGTGGGTGGCGGCTCACCAGCTTGTCGTGCAAGGTTTGCGCCACATCAGACAAATCAAAGCGACCTTGTTCCTGAGCCATCTGACAAAAAAACACGACCTGGAAAAGCAAATCACCCAATTCGGATTTCAGATCGCTCCAATCACCCGACTCAACAGCATCATGCGCGGCCGCTTCAACTTCGTGCGCTTCTTCAATCGAAAATTTGGCCAGGCTGGTAGGGGTCTGCTTACGGTCCCAGGGGCAGCCGTTGCTTGGGTCCCGCAACTCGGCCATTAACCCTTGAAGCAATTGAAATTTATCCACGGTCTCGACGCGCCTCAATAATGCTGGGGAGACGGTTCAAACGCGACAGCACTCCACGCAAACGGTCCAAGCTATCCACCTCGATCCGTAGCGTCATATTGGCGACGCCTTCAGAGACTTGCGAGACCGTATTCATCGCCAACACGTTGCAATGTTCGGTGTTTAATACCCCGGATACGTCCCTGAGCAAGCCTGACCGGTCGTAGGCACTGATAATCAGATCAACAGGATAGGATTTATCACTATCGCCCCACTCGACGTCGACCACCCGTTGGGGTTCGGCCTCGTACAGCGCCATCAGATCTGGACAGTCCACCCGATGCACCGTCACCCCGCGCCCCCGGGTGATGAACCCACGCACACTGTCGCCGGCCACCGGTTTACAGCATTTCGCCAATTGGTGCGCCAAATTGCCCACACCACTGATGGTGACGGATCCTCTCTGGCCCGTTTGCGCCTTGGACAAGGGAAGCGCTTCGAGCTCTGGCTCTGGGTTTGCAATCCGGTATACCGCGTTGATGGCTTGGCTAAGGCGGAAATCGCCTGCGCCCAATCCGACCCACAATTCCTCGGCGGTTTGCAGCCCCATTTCTTGGACCAGACGTTCCATATCCACAGGCACCAAGGCCAGGCGCTTCAGCTCCGTCTCTAGCAACTGACGGCCCTCGGACAGATTTTCTTCGCGGTCCTGCGCTCTGAACCAGGTTTGGATCTTGGTCCGAGCTCGGGAGGTCGCAATAAAACCCAAACTAGGAATCAACCAATCACGGCTGGGCTTGCCTTCTTTGGTCGTCAGAATTTCAAGCTTGTCGCCAATTTCTAACCGATAGGTTAACGGCACGATTCGTCCGTTGACCTTGGCCCCACGACATCGGTGCCCCACTTCGGTGTGAACTTTGTAGGCAAAATCTAAAGGTGTAGAGCCCTGCGGTAGGTCAACGATGTCACCATTGGGCGTAAACACATAGACTCGGTCGTCCGCGGCCTCATTTTTAAAGGTTTCCAGCAGGTCATCGTTTTCCTCGTCATGCCAGGCTAAGACTTGTCTGAAAAATTCGATCTTCTGGTCGTAGCCACTTTGGGTCTCTTGATCATGACCCTTGTAGCGGTAATGTGCACAGACTCCGTACTCGGCTTCTTCATGCATTGCATACGTACGAATTTGAATCTCGACAACCTTGCCGGCCGGACCGATCACCGCGGTGTGCAGAGATCGATAACCGTTAGGTTTGGGCTGAGCAATATAGTCATCAAACTCACCAGGAACCGGTTTGTAAGCGGCGTGGACCATGCCCAATGCTGCATAACAATCACGCGGCTCTTCCACCAAAAGCCGCACAGCTCTAACATCAAAAACTTCCGTAAAATCAATGTTTTTTCGCTGCATCTTACGCCAAATACTAAATATGTGTTTGGCGCGCCAGCTGATGTCAGGATTCAGTCCAACCGTCTCTAACTGGGCTTTTAAGTCGGACACCAAGTCGCTGATGTAGTGCTCCCGCTCTTGACGTTTTTCGGCCAGTTGTTGAGCAATGGTTTTGTATTCACTGGCATGCAGATAACGAAAAGCTAGGTCCTCTAGCTCCCAACGAATTTGACCAATACCGAGCCGATGTGCCAGCGGTGCATAGATATCAAAAATCCCTCGGGCGACTCGCTGGCGATCTTGATCCGGGTGCGGCTTGATTGCGCGAATGACCGCGGTACGTTCGGCCAGTTTGATGATCGCGACCCGCGGATCATCCACCAACGAGACCAGCATTCGACGAACCACATCCAAACCGGCCTGCTTGCCACCGATAGCTTTGACGTTGTCGAGTGCCCCGTCAGTGACCGCTCGCATCTTTAGGGTGCCCTCGACCAGACGTCGAACCGTTTTGCCCAAACGATACTCGACGTGATCCATTGCGATCCGTTCTTCTCGAACGGCTCGGTAGACCAACGAAGCCAACAGCGTATCGAGGTCCTGACTGATGTCACAAATGATGTCGGCCATTTCCAGGCCGATTCGTAGGCAGGAGTCCTGCGGCCAGTGCGGAAGCGGACACGGTGATTGAGCCACCTCCTGAAGCCACAGGAGGGCTTGCTCGACCCGCTCATCAACATCCACGCCCTCCGAGCGCCACATCGAAATCCAAAACATTGGATCGTCGAGTCGGTCCCCTTCTAGCGGGTGAGCGTCGCGGGTTCTAACCATGCTATTTCTTTACGGGTACAAAAGCGGCCATGGACTCAACATGAGCGGTGTGTGGGAACATGTCCATAATACCGGCGTCCGTTAGCTCCCAACCTCGCGCACGCAAGATGCCGACATCCCGGGCCAAGGTCGCGGGATTACAGGAAACGTAAACGATGCGCTCTATTCCCGACAGATCCAACGCCTCTAGCACTTCAGCCGCGCCGCTACGCGCAGGATCCAACAGCAACTTATTGAATCCACCCTGTGCCCAGGGCTTATCCGCGATAGGTTGAGTCAAATCGGCGGCATGAAACTCACATTGGGTCATGCCATGCAATGCGGCATTCATTCGTCCGCGTTCAGTCATGGCTTCAGAACCCTCGACACCCACGACATGGGCAGCAACGCGGCCGATCGGCAGGGTGAAATTACCCAGACCCGAGAACAAATCTAGCACTCGATCCTCGGGCTTAAGCGCTAGCAGGCCCAATGCCTGAGACATCATTTTCTGATTGATCTGGGCATTCACTTGCGTGAAGTCATGCGGGTGAAAACGCATACGAAGCCCATACTCGGGCATCTCGTAGCTGAGCCACTCCGGGCCCTGCAATGGCCAGATTCGGTGACTGGTATCTGGGCCTTTGGGCTGAAGCCAAATGTGGAAGCCGAATCGCTGTCCCAATTCGACTAGGCGCGCTTGATCCGATTGTGTCGGCGGATCCAAAACTCGAAAGACCAAAGCCACCGCTTGATCGCCACAGGCCACCTCAATCTGAGCGATACGATCACGTATCGAGGTTGCCGCGATCGCCTCGCCAATTTCAGTCAAACGCTCGCCGACTCGCGGATCCAGAATTTTACAGCGATCCAATACCGCCAAAAAGTTACTGGCCTGTTCGCGAAAACCGACGAGAACGCGGCCTTTCGCCTGTACCCAGCGCACACCCAAGCGGGCTTTACGACGGTATCCCTGATCATTGGCCTGTAAGGGTGTCAGGGTCTGTTGCGCGACACCGCCGCCATGATGAGTCAGCAGTTCCTGCAACGTATTGGCTTTGTGTTCGACCTGCTTATCCAAATCCCAATGTTGCAAGGCGCAGCCACCGCAGACACCAAAGTGTTCACATAGCGGCATGACCCGCTCGTCGCTGGCCAGGTCAATGCGGGTGGCGCGGCCCTCGGCGTGGCCTTTCCAACGATTATGCACCGTGACTTCAACGGTCTCACCTGGCAAAGCACCGGAGACAAACACCGTGCGTTCGTTCTCTACACAGATCCCCCGGCCCTCATGCGACAGGCGTTCAATTTGCCCGACAAAGGGTTCGGGCATTTTTTTCTTACGGATACGACGAGCCATTAGGAAGGAAATACTCCGGTCGATAAGTAGCGATCACCTCGATCGCAAATGATAGTGACGACGGTTGCACCAGGATTTTCCTTGGCCACACGCAACGCACCGGCCACCGCACCCCCGGCACTGATGCCGCAAAAAATGCCTTCCTTCGCAGCCAGCTGACGTGTCGTTTCTTCGGCCTCGGCTTGCGAAATATCCAGCACGCGATCGACACGCTCTGGCTCGTAAATGCTGGGCATGTATTCTGCAGGCCAACGGCGTATTCCCGGAATATTGTCGCCATCACAAGGCTGAAGCCCGATAATCTGAACATCGGAGTTTTGCTCTTTTAAGTAGCGAGAGCACCCCATGATGGTGCCCGTCGTACCCATTGAGCTGACAAAATGCGTGATTTTTCCAGCCGTATCTCGCCAGATCTCGGGTCCAGTCGACTCATAATGCGCGAGTGGATTGTTGCTGTTGGCAAACTGGTTAAGGATTCGGCCCTTTCCCTGACGCTCCATTTCCTCGGCCAGGTCTCGAGCGCCTTCCATCCCGTTAGACACCAGAATCAATTCGGCTCCGTAGGCCTTCATGGCGGCACGGCGCTCAACCGATAAATTGTCGGGCATGATCAAGGTCATGTGATAACCCTTGATCGCGCAGACCATCGCCAATGCGATACCCGTATTGCCACTGGTCGCCTCAATCAAACGATCGCCGGGCTTAATCAGCCCGTGCTCTTCGGCCTTTTGAATCATCCAGGCGGCGGCTCGGTCTTTGACGCTGCTAGCCGGGTTATTGCCTTCCATCTTGCCCAATACCGTCACGCCCTCAGGCGCCAGGCGCTGCAATCGAACCAGGGGGGTGTTGCCGACAATCTGCTCAATCGTGGGGTAATCCAACAGAATCCACTCCAAAAGAATTAGCCCATTAGTATCGCCGAGCAGGCGGCACTTGAACAGAGGAACAAGGCAGCAAATTCCGGGCTTTGCCAAGCTTGTCCAATGCGTTTCAAGAAGAATTCTTACATCGTTCGCGACGGTCAGACCCCATCGCTATGGGACGTGGCCGAACAGCACCAGAAGGCCGTTGCCCAGCACGATCAGGCCAAGTCGCATCATCAGACTCTGCTCAATCAAACTCGGCATGATTCGCGCAATTGGGTCAGCAGCGCGAAACGCTTTATCGAGGGCAATCAGCCAGACCAAGCCATAGCCTGCCTAGACGTACTCAACAACTGGTTGGATCGCCCGTTACAATCCAGCCGACTCGGGCTGCGTCGACAGATGGAAAGCGCCTGTGTCAGTTGGCGTGCCCAATGCCACCGCGGCGTAAATTTAATCATTCGTGTCAGCCCCGCGATCAAGGAATCAAACATTCAAAACAAACTGATCCTGAGCGTTCTGGACAATTTAATTCGCAACGCACTTCGAGCAACTCATCGCGGCGCTGTCCGTTGCATGCTATGGAAAGATGGACGGGAAATGGTGTTACGAGTTAGCGACACCGGTGGTGGCCTGAGTGGCAAAACCCATGGCTGGGGGATGGGGCTGAGTTTGATTAAACAACGAATCCAAGCACTCGGCGGATCCTTAGAACTGGACAATCACCCTGGCGTAGGCGTCAGTGTAACTGCGCGATTCAATGCCGATCGATATTCACTTTCTAATTGATCGACCAAGTCGGCAACCGACCTGATCTCCTCGATCTGCCCAACGCCTTGGCCAGCGCTCCACAAATGCTTCCAAGCCTTTGCCCCGCCCTCAGGCGGCTTGAGCTCGGAGGCCAAATCTACCGACTTTCCGCCCCAGCCTTTCGGATCGACGCCTGCTTCTACCAATGAGGAAGCCAAGAAATTTCCTGGAATCCCGGACACCTGATCGGTATAGACCACATCGGAAGCCCGACTCTCGATAATCCGCTGCTGATAGTCGACACTCGCCGCAGACTCCAGGGTGTTGATCAACCGCGTGCCCATGTACACCGCATCGGCACCCAGCAAACGCGCACAAGCAATATCCAATCCACTGGATATCGCACCGGCCAACACCAAGGTCCCATCAAAGACCTGTCGAACCTCTGCGGCCAGCGCAAAGGGACTTTGGGTGCCTGCATGACCACCGGCACCAGCACACACCGCAATGATTCCATCAACACCGGCTTGTGCCGCTTTCTCGGCGTGCCGGCGCTGAACAACATCATGAAAGACCTGCCCGCCCCAGCCATGAACCGCCTTAACCAACTCGGACACCGCACCCAAGGACGTAATCACCAACGGGACTTGATGACGCCCTAACACCTTAAGATCGGCCTCAACTCTTGGA
>JASFWN010000108.1:0-4155 GCA_050049295.1 Pseudomonadales bacterium | reverse complement strand
CAGATTGTCGGCTTGCCCAGCCAATCCACCCAGTTCAGCAGAGGCACGAATCAGCGCTGCAGTTTTGCGCCGATGAATCTGTTCGAGTTGTGAGCGTTCTAGCGCCAGCCCCTCGGCTAATAGATCTAAGGATTGCCCATCAACCATGCCCTCCGGACCGGCACAGCGGGCCAGTGTCGTGATGGCATGGGGCAGGCTAGCCAGCGGCAATAAATTGAGATTCGGATCGGCCAAGGCTTGGAATGCCAGGGTGTTGAGTGCATCGCCCGCTAGGATGGCTTGAGCCTCTCCGAACGCGATGTGGCAACTGGGCTGGCCCCGTCTAAGGTCATCGTCATCCATCGCTGGCAGATCATCGTGGATCAGGGAGTAGCAATGAATCATTTCAACGGCGATCGCTGCGCGGTCAGCCAACTCGATCGGCCGTGCCAACGATTGGCATGCACCCCAGGCGAGGGCAGGGCGCAGACGCTTGCCGCCGGCGGTCATGCTGTAGTCCATTGCTTGAAGCAGGGTGCCTGAGCCGGGTTGGATGCTGGCTTTGACCTGAGTCCAGACGGCACTTAGCCGGCTGGCGCTGAGTTCAAAAATATCGCTCACTCGGAAGGCGAGTCTGAGCGAGTTAATTCGGTGACGCGTTGCTCGGCTGCGTTGAGCATCTCTCCGCAGGCCTTGGAGAGTTGCATGCCCTGCTCGAACGCCGCCAGCGCTTCTTCTAACGGCACGTCACCCTGCTCAAGTCGTGTGACCAGGGCTTCCAGTTGTTCCAATTGTTGTTCAAAGCTTGCATCGCTCATGGCAGTACCTCGATTCCAAGCACGCACCCTAACCAGTTTGGCAGGCCGGCTCAAGCGTGCATCGCGGCGCTAGCTGGCGAGTCGAGTGTCCAGAGGCTGTTCGAACCATGCTTGCACGGCTTGCTGTTGGCTCGCATCCAAAAAGAGTCCCATTTTACTGCGTCGATACAGCGCATCTTCGGCGTTCATGGCCCATTCGTGATCCCTCATCCACCGCAATTCGGCCTCAAAAAGCCCGTGGCCAAAATCCTGACCCAAGGGCTGACGCACTATTTCCAACGCGTCTGACCCATAGGCTCGGATCCAACGTTTGGCTGTCCGCTGGGTTAGGCCGGCGTGCAGTAAAGCTGTGGTTAATTTGTCCTCATCAAACGACGCCCCGCCCGGTAGAGGCGCCTCCCGAGTCCATTGCTCGCCCATGCTTGGGAAAATACGTTGCAGTTTGTCGACAGCCTTTTGCGCCAGTGTTCGGTACGTCGTCAGTTTGCCGCCGTGAACACTGAGAAGCGGAGCACCATGCTCGGACAACACCAGTTGATAATCCCGCGTGACTTTCTGTGCGCTGCCATCGCCGTCGTCCATCAAAGGACGCACGCCACTGTAGCTGTGACAGATATCATCGACGGTCATTTGCTGAGCAAAGAATTGATTGCAGGCGCTAATCAGATAGGTTTTTTCTTCATCTGAACAGGTGGCTTGGCTGGCATCCCCCTGAATTTCGATGTCAGTGGTTCCGATCAGTGAAAAGTCATCGAGCCAGGGCAAAACAAACACGACGCGTCCGTCAGTATTCGGCAATATAAAAGCGCGCTCCTCGTCGTAGAGTTTGGGTACAACGATATGACTGCCTTTTACCAAGCGAGCGGGATGCGGGCTGGCCCGCCCGGTGCCGCTAAACACTTGATCAACCCAAGGACCTGCGGCATTGACGATCGCTTTGGCAAACAGTGTTTGTTGACCCTCCGGGCCTTCGGTCACCACTTCCCAGTGATCGCCCTGATCCTTAGCGGAAACGAACCCAGTGCGAACCCGAATGTCTGCTCCCATTTGTTGAGCTTGCCGGGCGTTCAAGATCACCAATCGCGAGTCATCGACCCAAAGGTCGGAATACTCATAACCCTTTGCGGCATCGGCGCGCATCAGACCAGAGGTGTCTTTCCAGCTTGAAGTCGAGGGCAGACTGACTCGATGACCTAAGTGGTCATACAGCCATAGGCCTAATCGCACCAGCCAATTAGGACGCCGGTGGGCGAGCCCTGATTTTTGGTGCGGCAATCGAAAACGCAGGGGCCAAGCGATATGCGGCGCTTTGCTCCACAGTACTTCGCGCTCTTTCAGCGCTTCGTGAACCAGCCGGAATTCGTAGTGCTCCAGATAGCGGAGGCCGCCGTGAATTAGTTTTGAAGAGTTTGAGCTGGTGGCGCCAGCGAGATCATTTTTTTCCAAAAGCGTCACGGACAGGCCGCGACCTGCCGCATCGTTGGCGATGCCAACGCCATTAATTCCACCGCCAATGACAATCAGGTCTTGCATCTCGAATTTGCTCGTATATGTTCGTTTTTTGTTAATTTACACAATATCGAACAAAAAAGAAAGTTCATATGTCGATTTTGCGATAGAGTCTGCGGATGAATCCACGCGAACAACAAATCCTTTCAAAGGCCCGAGAAGCCGGTTTTATCTCGGTCGAAGACATCGCCATTGAGCATCAAGTCACCTTGCAAACCGCTCGCCGAGATTTAGGGCGTTTGGCCGAGCTGGGTTGGCTGACCCGTGTGCATGGCGGCGCGGTTCCCGTGGGTGAGAGCGAACAAAGTGAATATATCCGGCGCAAACAATCGGGGCGCGCTGCGAAGCGGTCGATTGCGCAAGCCGTGGCAGAGCGAATTCCGGATGGTGCCAGTCTCTTTATCAACATCGGCACGACCAACGAAGCGGTGGCCGAGGCACTGATTGCCCGATCAGGCCTGCAGGTGGTGACCAACAACATTCACGTCGCCGCGACACTGTCCGGTCGATCGGATGCTCGAGTCATCATTGCCGGTGGTGAGGTCCGTTCTGAAGACGGCGGTGTGGTCGGTGAAGCGACGCGGGATTTCGTGGATCAGTTCCGACTGGACTTCGCCATCTTAGGCATCAGTGCGGTCGACTCCGAAGGCGTGATGCTGGAACACGATTATCGAGAGGCGCGAATCGCGCAAGCCATCATGGCGAATGCAAAACACCGGATATTGGTGGCGGAGGGCAGTAAATTTACCCGGTCCGCCATGACTCGGGTGGCAGACTTATCTGATATCCAAGAAGTCTTTAGTGATATCGCCCGGCCCGCTCACCTAGCGGATTTTCGATCCCTTAACTGGGTTCACAGCACCTGATCAACCAGGCTCAAGACGACGCCCAATAACATGCCGAGTAAGCCGGTTCGGTGCAGTTTGAATTCGGTTGCATTCATGTCCATGTTGCGTTCCCAAAAACGCAGCAATCCACGATAGTTTCCGGTTCGATTAGCGCTTAATAAAAGCGCAACCAACATCAATAGTAGCCCGCCCAGAAATGCTGTGCGGTGAATAATTAACAAGTCCATGTGTTAGTTCTTCAGTTTAACGATGGGGCGCATCCTATCGGAAAGTCGCAAATTTCGCGCCCCTAATCCTTGGTTGTACACCGTGGCGG
This sequence comes from Pseudomonadales bacterium, assembly GCA_050049295.1. Classification (GTDB taxonomy): domain Bacteria; phylum Pseudomonadota; class Gammaproteobacteria; order Pseudomonadales; family Litorivicinaceae; genus Litorivicinus. The sequence continues at coordinate 685 of JASFWN010000108.1, read as the reverse complement.
CGAACAACACCTTTTTGACATAGCCCCGGGTTTCTTTGAACGGAATGGTCTCGATCCATAGGTTGGCATCAATGGGTGTGTTGCTTAACCAACGCTCCACCGCATTGGGGCCGGCATTATACGCGGCAGTAGCCAAGACAGGATTCAATTGAAAGCGTTGATTTAACCGATCTAAATAGTCTTTGCCCGCAAGCATATTCAACCTCGGGTCCAGCAGGCTGGCGGCCCCATTCCAATTCAGTCCCAATCGGGCAAATTGTTTTTCTCCGGTTTGCGGCATGAGCTGCATCAGCCCTAATGCGCCCGCCCGACTTTGTATGTCAGTTTGGAACAAACTCTCGGTTCGAATCAGTCCCAATAACCAATCCGCGTCGGTGCTTTGATCGGCGATGCCCGTCTCGATCATGGCTCTGAGGCTGTCTGGGAACATATGAAAATTGTTGGTTTGCCGTGAGTTGACCGCGCCACGCAGTTCTTCACTGGCCCAACCTATCCGGTAGGCGAGCTCGGTGGCACTTTGTCGCTGAGCCAGATCCAAGGTTTGCCAAGCGTAACGCCATTGCGAGCGGGCTCGGTTTTCAAAGCCCGCCAGGTACAGCTCGATCGCGATGCGCACTTTCGGGTGACGCTCAATCGATTGTGTGCTGGCCATGTCGGTATGGATGGGCGCAGGCAGGGTGTAGTC
>JASFWN010000106.1:0-4163 GCA_050049295.1 Pseudomonadales bacterium | reverse complement strand
GCCAATGCTCGGCGAGACCGAATTGGCGATGCACGAGTCGACGAGGCGCTGGATACCTTATCTGAACCCTTGAATGCGCAGGCCGTTTTGGAATGGGCCGCGGACACGCTGGAGAACGCATGAATCCCATGATGGTTGAAGTCACTCGAGGTGGCATTGTTGAATCGGAACACCGTGTTCATGTCGCGATCGCCAGCCACGACGGCATCGAGGTTCAGGGCGACGGCGAACGCCTGACCTTCCCCCGCTCAGCAGCCAAGCTGATGCAAGCCTTACCGCTGGTCGAGTCTGGTGCAGCCGCTCGTGCTGGTCTGACGCCCGAACAGTTAGCCCTCGCCTGCGCCAGTCATGGCGGCGAGTCAGTCCACGTCAATGCAGTCGAGGCGTGGTTAACTCAGCTCGGCCTGACCGAAGTCCATTTAGAATGCGGCCCAAGTTGGCCCATGCACGAGCCCAGCGGACATGCCCGAAGTGCGCGCGGCCTCGGCGCCAGCTTGTTGTGCAACTGCTGCAGCGGAAAGCATGCGGGGTTTATGACCCTGGCTAAGGACCAAGGCGTAGATGTCGCCGGCTACATTCAGCGTGAGCACCCAGTCCAGCAACAGATTGAAGCCACCATCGGTGAGGTCTTGGATACGCCGGTCGGCGTCTTTGGCGTGGATGGCTGCGGCATCCCAACCTATGCCAATCGCTTGATGGATTTGGCGGCAGGGCTACAGCGTTTGGCGTGCGCCACTGGCGTGCGCGGCGATGCGGTGAAGACGTTGGCGGCTGCCCATCGAGCGCATCCCTTTATGGTCGGTGGCACCGATCGCTGCTGCACCGATATCAACGGTGCGCTGGCCGACGGCATGGTCAAATACGGCGCCGAAGGCGTCTACTTCGGTCTATTTCAGAAAGCCGGTTTAGGCATTGCCATGAAAGCCGAATGCGGCACGGTACGTGCGGTAGAGGTCGCCATGGTCCGAGTGTTGAAACAGCACGGGCTACTGCCTGCAGACGCACTGCCCCAGTGGGACTCGGTCAGTCTAAAAAACCGCGCGGGTTTGGTGGTGGGCGAGGTTCGAGCCTAGCGCGGCTCGCTCAGGCGCAATGGATCGTCCTTGGCACTATAACCATGACATTAGCGCAGTGCTCGGCAATACTGAACGCATGACGGTCCTGTTGTCCAAAATCTTATCCAGCGTTATCCATCCTCTGAATTTCGCAATTTATGGCCTGATCTTCGCCGGCCTACTGCGGTTAGTTAGCTTTCGTAAGTTGGCAACCGTAGCCGGTGTTATTTCGGTCGCCTGGCTGACCTTCTGGTCGACGCCGGTCTTCGTTGAGCGCACCTTGATGGCATGGGAGCAACGGTATGCACATACGTTGCCAGAACTTGCGGCTGATGCGGATATGATTGTGGTACTCGGCGGTGGCCTGCAGGGGGCTTCGAAGCCCGAGCGACCCACACCCGATTTGGGCGAAGCGGCCGATCGCATGTGGGCGGGTGCCAAACTTTATACCGCAGGCAAAGCACCCAAAGTCCTTTTAACCGGCGGCTCGCAACCTTGGAATGGCCTGACCACATCCGAGGCGGCTGGCATGGCTGATCTGATGATCAGTTTTGGTGTAGCGAGAGGCGATCTGATTCTGGAGGACCAGAGCCAAAACACCTATGAAAATGCGGTGCTGTCCGAACCCTTCCTAACCGAACTTGAGGTTAAATCCGCCTTGCTGGTCACCAGTGCTTTTCATATGCAGCGTTCCCTGGCTGTGTTCGAAAAAGCCATGCCAGACGTCAAGTGGATTCCCTATGGCACCGATATACAAACCGTTCAGCGCGCACCCTCCGTCATTGAATGGCTACCGGCCGTTGGAACGCTTCGCCAAAGCCAAGCGTATCTGCGCGAACGCGTCGGCATCTGGGTCTATGGCTGGCGCGACTATCTGTAACTGAGACCCATGTCCCTTTTGCGCTCACACACCGCGATAGCATCCGGTGTTGTGCTGGAGGTATGCGATGCGGGTGTTGGTGGTCGATCACAATCGAGACGATCTAGATCGGATGGATCAAATTCTGGAGGATCATGCAGGTATTGATTACCGGCTGTGCGATCGTCCGGATCAAGCACTGACCTTGCTCAACAAAGGCGAAATCGATTGTTTGTTGCTCGACATCCATATGCCCGCGATGGATGGCCTGCAGATGATCCAAAAGGTCCGCGAACTGCAAGGCGGAACTTGGTTGCCCACCATTTTTATGGCCAGTGCAGAAGACCTAAAAAGCCGCGGACGAGCGTTACGCGCGCAAGGCGATGCGATGCTGACCAAACCGATTGAGCCTGAAATCCTACTGAATCAACTTCAGGTCATCGAGCGGTTGGTCAAAGCTCAGGCCGAACTGAAAGCGGCTAAAGACCGGGTTGAGCAAATTGCCCGAGAGGATGATTTAACGGGCATCCTGAATCGTCGCGGGATTGAGCAAGAACTGCATCAAGCGCTGGCACTGAGTTGGCGTTTCAACACCCCCATGAGTCTGCTGCTAATTGATGTGGATCGATTCCGTGCATTTAACGAGGCCCAGGGCGTCGAAGCGGGCGATCAGGCGCTCAAGATGATTGGGCAAGCCTTATCGAATTGCAGCAAACGCCAATCTGATGTTCTAGGAAGATTCAGTGGCGAGGAATTTGTCCTAGGCCTGCCTGCCACCGATCAGGCTGGCGCCAACGCGGTTGCAGATCGCGTGTTAATGGCCATAAAACATTTGAACATCAAAACGGATAGCTGCCCTGTGGGACGCCTGTCGGTCAGTATCGGCGTGTCGACACTGGTCCCCACTGGTGGGCCGATGGAAGTATCTGCAAAGGCCACGGAACTTGTGGAGGTCGCGGATCAAGCGATGTTTGAGGCGAAGGGTTTGGGGGGTAATGCACGCTGCAGTGCGAAGTGCGGAGAGATGGAGACGTAAAAAAGCGCCCGAAGGCGCTTTTTGGTTCAACCACCCTTGATAGTTAACGACAGCTCGCAGGGGCGAATTTAGCATCCAAACCATTTGTTTCAGCAGGAGCGCAACTCCACACAACTGGATTGGTCCCCGTCGCGGTTAGCTCCAATACGCCACCTCCAGCATCAGCAGTGTATGTAATCGAGATGGTTCCCGAAGCGTCCATGGCAATCGACGCAACATTGTCCGTGGCCGCTGGAGCATCCCAATCAGTCGGATCAACGGTTCCGTTAACCGTTAACGATTCAGAGGCAAATGCTTTTGCACCCGCAGCTAAACTCAGTCCCTCAGTGACCTTCGCTCGAGTGGTGTAATCACTGTAAGCCGGAATCGCAACGGCAGCCAAAATACCCACGATCGCAACCACGATCATGAGTTCGATTAGGGTGAAGCCCTGTTGTGTTTTTGTTGAGCGCATGACGACTCTCCTTTCAATTTCGTTTCGTCGAATGGCTAAACCGCTGCCGATACCGCTTTGACTTCACTGCATCAGGTGTCTCGATGAGCAGAAAAATGCTCGCCGCCGTCTGGTGACTGAAAGGTAGTTGAGATTAGAGAGAGTGAACTAGTGACTTTTAAAGTTGTGAACTTGTTTGCAAAAAAGGGAGCCGAAGCTCCCTTCGATGAACGTTACTAGATTATCGGCAACTTGCTGGCGCAAACTTCGGATCAAGCCCATCTGTCGCTGCGGGAGCGCAGGACCAAGTTACTGGATTGGTTCCTGATGCTGTTAACACTAAGGCGCCATCACCCGCTGCAGCGGTGTAAGTGATGGTTATAGTGCCGGCAGAATCCATACCAATCGACGCTACGTTAGCAGTGGCTGCTGGTGCATCCCAGTTTGTCGTATCAACTGTGCCATCGACGGCAAGCGCCTCAGATGCATAAGCCTTTGCACCGGCGGCCATACTGAGCCCCTCAGTCACCTTAGCCCGCGTCGTATAATCGCTGTACGCCGGAATCGCCACCGCTGCCAAAATACCCACGATCGCCACCACGATCATCAATTCAATCAAGGTAAAACCTTTCTGTACCTGTCTCATTTTTACTACTCCACGGATTGTTGATAGCGCAGATCGCGTACTCGCTCCTGCCTATGCCCTGAATCTAGACAAGGTTTTTGGCTTTGCCCGCCGCGCAGGTACTAATATCCCCGCCCCCATTTCCCTAGGGTCCA
>JASFWN010000107.1:0-4163 GCA_050049295.1 Pseudomonadales bacterium | reverse complement strand
CCCGGACTGACCGCCACCTTGGCTTCAATCAATAGTTTCTTGGCAAACTCTAACGAGCCCATATGACGGTAGTGCTCAGGAATTCGTGCCCAAACAAACATGGTCGCCTTGGGGCGCTCGACTGGCCAGCCCGCCGCTTCCAGCCCATCGCACATCACATCACGACGGCTACGGTACATTTCCGTGATGTCGGCAACGCATTGTTGGTCGCCTTCGAGTGCTGCAATGGCCGCAACTTGAATCGGGGTAAAGGTGCCATAGTCCATGTAGCTCTTGATCCGCGCCAAGGCGCCGACCAACTCAGGATTACCGCAGCAAAATCCAACGCGCCAGCCCGGCATGTTGTAGCTTTTTGACAGGCTAAAGAATTCGACCGCAATCTCTTTGGCACCGGGCACTTGCAAGATACTGGGGGCGACATAACCATCAAAGCAAATGTCGGCGTAGGCCAGATCCTGAACCACCCAAATCTGGTGCTCTTTGGCAATGGCCACCACCTTTTCGAAGAAATCGAGTTCAACGCACTGAGCCGTGGGGTTTGCCGGGAAATTCAATACCAGCATCTTGGGCTTAGGGAAGGTGTTACGGATCGCGCTTTCCAGCTCAGCGAAGAAATCGCTGTCAGGACCGATCGGGACGTGACGGATTTCAGCGCCGGCAATCACAAAACCATAAGGGTGAATCGGGTATGCCGGATTGGGCACCAATACCGTATCGCCCTGAGATAAAGTCGCCAGGGCCAAATGTGCCAAGCCTTCTTTCGACCCGATGGTAGCGATGACTTCAGAGTTGGGATCTAAATCAACGTCATAACGATTCTTGTACCAGTTCGCCATGGCCCGGCGCAGGCGCGGAATCCCCTTGGATTGCGAGTAGCGGTGGGTATCGCCACGTTCCGCGGTTTCCGACAGCTTCTTTACGATGTGATCAGGGGTTGGCTGATCCGGGTTACCCATGCTCAGGTCGATGATGTCCTCACCCCTCGCTCGTGCTTCCTGACGCATCTCTCCGATCACGTTGAAAACATAGGGGGGCAGGCGCGAAATGCGCTGGAAATCCGTGTTCATGAGTCCCTCAGGCGACCGATTGAATAAGTCGCTTAGAATACCACTGTTTAGACGGGTATTTACAGACCTAGTTGGCGAGCCAAATCCGCTGCAGGCACGTATCCCGGGACCATCTGGCCGCTGTCCAAGACTAATGAAGGCGTCCCAGAAACGCCCAACATGCGACCCAATTCGTACTGGGCCGCGACGGGGTTTTCACAGTTCAACGTTGGGATCTCACGACCGGCCTTTGCGTCGGTCAAACTCTGCTTGTTATCGGCTGCACAAAACGCACTGACATACTTTTGGAAACTGGCAGATCCAACACCGGCCCGAGGAAACGCCAAATAACGAATTTCAATGCCCAAATCTGTGTAATCCTGAACCTCGTCGTGCAACTTTCGGCAGTAACCGCAATCAATATCGGTGAAGGCATAAACAACTTTCTTCGTTTCGCCTGTCGGCGCAAAGCTGATGATGTCATCGGGATTCAACGCTTCGATGGCCGCCAACCGTTCGCCATTACGCTGCATTTCAGTCAGATTCACGATCTCGTTTTCGCTGACCTCATACAGATCACCCGTTAACAGGAAGCGACCGTCCTCAACGGTATACAACCGCTCGCCACTGGCCAGCACCACCTGAAACAATCCACTTCCAATCTCCCTCACCTCCATGATGGCCACTCGGTCATTGAGCGTGGCCAACCCTGCCCGGACTCGGTCCTCTGGGGTTTCGGCCATGGCCACGCCACTGATCAGAGTCATAACAAGGGCAATAATTCGCATGGGAATTCCTATCGGTTACGAGGATGATGTTGCTCGTGCAAGCGAGCCAAACGCGCTTGAGCAACGTGAGTATAAATCTGTGTGGTGCTTAAGTCTGCATGTCCAAGCATCAACTGAACTGACCGCAAATCAACGCCATGGTTCAATAAATGTGTGGCAAACGCATGTCTAAGTCCATGCGGGGACAGCGTCTGATCAATACCCGCTTTGGCGGCCACGGCTTTGACGCGGTGCCAAATACTTTGGCGGGTTAAGGCCCCCCCGCTACGCCCGGGAAACACAAAATCCGACACGCCGGCCCCGGGCAATTCTGGCCGGGCTTCTGACAGATAGCGCTGCAGCCAATACAGACATTCTTCTCCGACCGGTACCAACCGCTCTTTGCTGCCTTTACCCAGTATTTTCAGGACCCCGGTATTTCGATCCACCATCGGCAGGCGCAAATTGACCAACTCAGACGCGCGCAGACCGGCGGCGTACAAAAGCTCTAAGGCACAGCGATCTCGCAAATCGGTCACCGACTGATCCGACACTGCCTGCAACAGTGACTCAACGTCCGATTCGGTCAGCGTTTTTGGCAAGGTTTTGGCGACTTGAGGCGCAGGGACATCAGCACAAGGATCACTGGCAAGCACACCCACCCGCACCAAATACTGACAAAGCCCGCGCAAGGAGGACAGGCGCCGGGCCACGCTTCGAGGTGATAAGGCCTTACGATGGCAGTCACCCAAAAAATCCAAGACATCGGAAACAGAAAAAACCGCCAGTGTTTGACCCTGCTGATTCAGCCAGGTCACAAAGGCGGTTAGATCTTGGCGGTATGCCGCAAGCGTTGCTTCAGACAGCCCTCGTTCGAGCCAAAGACTGTCTAAATAAGCCGAAACATAATCGATGTCGCGGCTGGGCATTTCGCTTATTTAGTATCCAGCTTCTCACGGATACGCGCGCTACGGCCGCTACGCTCACGCAAGTAGTAAAGCTTGGCTTTACGAACGTCACCACGGCGCTTAACTGTGATGCTGTCGATCAGCTTTGAGAAGGTCTGGAAAGTACGCTCGACGCCAACACCGTGGCTGATCTTACGAACGGTGAACGCGCTGTTAACGCCACGGTTACGCTTAGCAATTACAACACCTTCAAAGGCCTGCAAACGCTCACGGTTACCTTCTTTTACCTTGACCTGGACAACCAGGGTGTCACCAGGACCGAACGCGGGGACTTCTTTGTCCATCTGTTCGTTTTCGATGGCCTCAATGATCGGGTTTTTCATCGTCTTTTCCGTCTCTTGTGGTGCTCGCTTTCTCAAGCGTGCTCAAATGTTCATTAACTATTGAAAGCTCTGTCTGGGACAGTGTCCTTCGCTCAAACAAATCAGGCCGTCGATCCCAAGATCGCGCTATGCCCTGTCGAAGTCGCCATTGCTCAATTCGACCGTGGTGCCCGCTGCGTAAAACTTCGGGCACCGTTTCACCGTGGTAATCCACGGGGCGAGTGTAGTGAGGACAGTCCAACCAAAGGTTAGAAAACGAGTCCTGCTCGGCGGATGCTTGATCCCCCAACACTCCAGGTATCAATCGGCTGACTGCATCAATCAGCACCATGGCACCTAGCTCGCCGCCGCTGAGCACGTAATCGCCCAACGACACTTCGAAATCTACCTGTTCTACAACCAGTCGCTCGTCGATCCCTTCATACCGACCTGCCAGAAGGATTACCTCTGGCAACCGGGCTAATTCACCGACCAGCCGCTGGTCCAGTTTTCGACCCTGGGGTGACAAGTACACCACCGGAGCCTGGGGTAACGCCGCTTTGGCTTGCGCCAACGCTGCTCGCGTGGTGTCGATCTGCATCAACATCCCAGGCCCACCCCCAAAGGGGCGGTCATCCACTGTGCGATGGTTGTCCATCGCATGATCGCGAGGATTAAACCCCTCGATCGAAATCTTGCCTCGCTCGAGCGCTCGCTGCAGCACACCGAACTGGGCAACCTGCTCAACCCACTCAGGGAACAGGCTTACTACGCCGTACTTCACCAGTCTGCCGGCCAGTCCACCTGGATCTGTTGTTGATCTAGGTGGATACCTTTGACGACATCATCCAACCAGGGGATTAACCGCTCCTGATCGTCCAATGAACTCGCCCCGGCTCGAACAACCAACACGTCGTTTGATCCGGTTTCCATCACACTGGCTACCTGGCCAAGGTTTTGATCCTGCTCGTTTACCACGGTCAACCCGATAAGCTGATGGTGGTAAACCTCGCCGTCACTCAACTCGGGCAGGTTCTGCGCATCGACCCAAATTTCCAGCCCTTTGTAAACTTCGGCTTC
>JASFWN010000003.1:0-12529 GCA_050049295.1 Pseudomonadales bacterium | reverse complement strand
ACAACAATACAATCATACACAAAACCAAGAACTAAAGAACATCGCAATCCAGCGATGATGCCGGCAAAGATCAACAACGAGATACCGTTACCAATGCCACGCTCAGTGATCTGCTCGCCCAACCACATCATGAACACCGCGCCCGCCACAAAGGTGGTTACAGCGACAAAATGGAATTGGAAGCCTGTGGTAAATGCAATGCCTTGGCCAGCCAAACCCATCGATACACCCACGGCCTGGACCAACGCTAACACGACGGTGGCATAACGGGTGTATTGAGAGATCTTGCGGCGACCAGCCTCGCCCTCTTTCTTCAGTGCCTCAAGTGTCGGCACTGTAGAAGACAGCAACTGCATGATAATAGATGCGCTGATGTAGGGCATGATACCCAGAGCGAAAATACTCATCCGCTCCAAAGCACCACCCGAGAACATATTGAACAAGCTCAAGATGGTTCCCGAGTTAGCTTCGAACAACTCAGCCAAACGGTCCGGGTTAATACCCGGAACCGGAATGTGCGCACCGATTCGGTAAATGACAATCGCCAGCAAGACGAACCGTAGGCGTGCCCACAGTTCCGTCAAACCGCCCGATTTTGCCATGTCGCCGCGTGCTGCCATCGATTATTCCTCGACCTTACCGCCAGCCGCTTCGATCTGAGCACGTGCACCTTTGGTGACTTTAATGCCCTTCACGGTGACCGCACGGCTCAGCTCGCCAGACAACATGACTTTGACGTGCAGTGTTGACTTACGAACCAGACCGGCTGCTTTCAGCGCTTCTAGATCGATAACGTCAGCTTCAACCAGAGCCAGCTCGTGTGAACGAACTTCCTGAGCCACTAGGCTCTTACGGCTGGTGAAACCGAACTTAGGCAGACGACGCTGCAAAGGCATTTGACCGCCTTCGAAGCCCGGCTTAACTGAACCGCCACTACGAGATTTCAGACCCTTGTGACCACGGCCACCGGTTTTACCCAGTCCAGAGCCGATACCACGGCCGACGCGCTTTTTAGAGGTCTTGCTGCCCGGAGCCGGTGACAGGGTGTTTAGACGCATGTCCATGTTATTCCCCTTCAACCTTAACCATGTAGCTAACTTTGTTAATCATGCCGCGAACCGCAGGAGTGTCTTCGACTTCTACAGTTTGGCGGATCTTGCGTAGGCCTAGACCTGCCACACATGCCTTATGCGCCTTGATACGGCGGATGGGGCTTGCGGTCAGGGTGACCTTAATCGTGTTTTTAGCCATGACTTATTCCTTAGCCCGTAATTTCTTTAACGGACTTACCGCGACGTGCTGCTACCGCCTCGGGGCTCTGCATATCACGCAGGCCGTTGATCGTGGCACGAACCACGTTCACGGGGTTGGTAGAGCCGTAGCACTTAGCCAATACGTTTTGAACACCAGCCATTTCCAACACGGCGCGCATTGCACCGCCGGCGATAACACCGGTACCTGCAGATGCAGGCTGCATGTAGACCTTGGCTGAGCCGTGACGTGCCTTAACAGGGTACTGAATGGTGTCACCATCCAACTCAACAGAGACCATGTTACGACGAGCGTTTTCCATTGCCTTCTGAATCGCTACAGGCACTTCACGTGCCTTGCCACGACCGAAGCCAACTTTACCTTCGCCGTCGCCAACGACTGTCAACGCGGTGAAACCGAAGATACGGCCACCCTTAACAACTTTAGCAACACGGTTGATCTGAACCAGCTTTTCCTGCAGATCGCCTTGGTTTTCTTGTTTCGCTGCCATGTGAATACCCTTAGAACTCAAGGCCGCCTTCACGGGCGGCTTCGGCTAGCGCTTTCACGCGGCCATGATATTTAAAACCCGAGCGGTCAAAGGCAACCTTGGTTACGCCCGCGCTCTTAGCGCGTTCGGCCAACAGAGCACCTACCTTGGTAGCTGCATCGGTGTTGCCACCAGCTTCGGCACGCAGGTCCTTGTCCAAGGTTGAAGCTGACGCTAGAACCTGGCCGCCATCGGCAGAGATAACCTGTGCATAGATGTGACGCGGTGTGCGGTGAACGCACAGACGAATCGCACCCAGTTCGCGAATCTTGAAGCGTGCACGGCGAGCGCGACGCAGACGTTGTGATTTCTTGTCCATCCTCGTCTCTCCTTACTTCTTCTTAGCTTCTTTACGGCGCACGTATTCGTCTGCATAACGAACACCCTTACCCTTGTAGGGCTCAGGCTTACGGTATGCGCGAATTTCCGCGGCAACCTGACCCAGCAGCTGCTTGTCAGCAGACTTCAACACCAATTCCGTGTTGCTGGGGGCTTCGGCAGTAACACCCTGCGGCAGGTTGTACACAACCGGGTGCGAGAAGCCCAACGTCAAGTTGATGCTGCTGCCCTGTACCTGTGCACGGTAACCAACGCCAATCAGCTGAAGCTTCTTCTCGAAACCTTCTGATACGCCTTTAACCATGTTGTTTACGATGGCACGAGCAGTACCTGCCTGTGCCCAGCCCTGCTGTCCTTCACCCTTGGGCGCGAACGTCAGAACGTTATCTTCAAAGCTTACTGCTACCAGGTCATTAACCTGCATAGACAGCTCGCCCTTTGAACCTTTAACGGAGACAGCTTGACCTGATTGAGTCACGGTCACGCCGCTGGGGACGTTAATAGGCGCTTTTGCTACGCGAGACATAACGACTCCTTAGAATACGGTGCAAAGAACTTCGCCACCGACGTTCTCTTTGCGTGCTTGACGATCAGTCATCACACCCTTCGACGTCGAGACGATTGACACACCCAAGCCACCCGCAACTTTCGGCAGGTCCTGAGCACCCTTGTACTGACGCAGACCAGGACGGCTGAAGCGCTTGATCTCTTGGATCACGGGCTGGCCTTCGAAATAACGTAGGGTCAGGTTCAGTGTTTTCTTAGCGCCATCTTCGGCAACGTCCATGGCGCCAAGGAAACCTTCCTCGACCAGAACGTTGGCGATGCTGACTTTTAGCGTGCTGCTGGGCATCGAAACGCTGGGCAACTTAGCCATCTGTGCGTTACGGATGCGAGTCAGCATGTCCGCTACGGTATCTTGCATACTCATGTGATTCGCTCCCTTACCAGCTCGCTTTCTTCAAGCCAGGCACTTCACCACGCATAGTGGCTTCACGCAGCTTGATGCGGCTTAGTTTGAACTTACGATAAACCGCGTGAGGACGACCGGTCAGCTGGCAACGACGCTGCTGACGAGCCGGAGATGCGTCACGGGGCAGCTTTTGCAGCTTTTGCTGCGCTTCCCAGACTTGCTCTTCTGTACTCTCGGGGCTTTTGATGATTGCTTTTAGGGCTGCGCGCTTAGCAGCAAAACGTGCAACGGTTTTTTCCCGCTTAATTTCGCGCTGGACCATTGAAGTCTTAGCCATTTCTATAACCTCACTTGCGGAACGGGAAGTTGAACGCTGCCAGCAAAGCACGACCTTCATCGTCGTTGTTCGCGCTGGTAGTGATCACGATGTCCAGACCACGGATCTTGTCGATCTTGTCGTAGTCAATTTCGGGGAACATGATGTGCTCTTTAACACCCATGGCGTAGTTGCCACGGCCGTCGAAGCTTTTTGCACTCAGGCCACGGAAGTCACGAATACGGGGAATAGACAGGCTGATTAAGCGGTCTAGGAATTCCCACATCTGCGCACCGCGCAATGTGACTTTGCAACCGATCGGCCAGCCCTGACGGATCTTAAAACCCGCCACTGACTTGCGTGCCTTGGTGACGACCGGCTTTTGGCCAGCGATCAAGGTCATGTCCGCGAACGCGGCATCAATCAATTTCTTATCGTTGATCGCTTCACCCACACCCATGTTAAGTGTGACTTTGGTGATCTTCGGTACTTGCATCGGGTTGGTGTACCCGAACTGCTCTACAAGAGAAGGGGCTACCTTCTCTTTGTAGACGTCTTTCAATCTCGCCATGGCTTAGTTTCCTGCTCTTAGGCGTTTATAAAACAGCGATTAAACCGCTTCGCCGTTGCTTTTGAAGACACGAGTTTTCGTGCCGTCTTCAGCTACGTTGAAGCCAACGCGATCGGCTTTGCCAGTCGCGGGGTTAAAAATCGCCACATTTGAAGCCTGAATAGGGGCTTCTTTTTCTACGATGCCGCCGGGCTTTTGGGCCATGGGGTTCGGCTTCTGGTGTTTCTTGATCATGTTGACGCCACTGACGATCAAGCGACCGTCAGGACGTACGACCAATACTTTACCGCGCTTGCCCTTGTCCTTACCGGCCAACACGATTACTTCGTCGTTGCGTTTAATTTTCGCAGCCATATCACAGCACCTCCGGTGCCAATGAAATGATCTTCATGAACTGCTCACCGCGCAGTTCACGAGTCACGGGTCCAAAAATACGGGTACCGATGGGCGCGTTGTTTGCGTTCAACAAGACCGCCGCATTGCCATCGAATTTGATCAGCGAACCGTCGGGACGACGGATGCCTTTCTTTGTCCGCACTACCAGTGCATTCATCACCTGGCCTTTTTTGACCTTACCGCGCGGAATCGCTTCCTTGACGGTAACTTTGATGATGTCGCCTACACTTGCGTACCGGCGATGTGAACCGCCCAGTACCTTGATGCATTGTACGCGACGAGCACCACTGTTGTCTGCTACTTCTAGCATTGATTCAGTCTGGATCATCTAATTGTCTCCTCAGACCTGTACGCCGCGCTCATCGATGCTGACCAAGTTAAAGCTCTTGGTCTTTGACAGCGGACGAGATTCGACCACGGTCACGGTGTCACCGATGTTGCATTCGTTGTTTTCATCGTGTGCGTGCACCTTGGTGCTGCGCTTGATGATCTTGCCGTACAAGGGGTGTTTAACCTTGCGCTCGATCATGACCACGATGGTTTTGTCCATCTTGTTGCTGACGACGCGGCCGGACAGGGTCCGAGCGGTTGTTTGCTCTGTCATGTCTGTCTCCTTACGCCTTCTCAGCCATAATGGTTTTGACACGTGCGATAGCACGCTGTGTCTGTTTCATCAGATGGGTTTGACCCAACTGGCCCGTTGCCTTCTGTAGACGAAGCTGGAACTGCTCCTTGCGGAGGTTCAGCAGCTCTTCGTTCAGTGCCGCAACGTCCTTCTCACGAAGTTCGCTCGCTTTCATTACATTACCGTCCGCTTAACGAAAGTGGTTTCGAAAGGCAGCTTAGCGGCTGCCAGAGTGAAGGCTTCACGAGCCTGCTCTTCGGTAACACCTTCAATTTCATACAAAACACGACCAGGCTGGATCTGAGCAACCCAATACTCGACGTTACCCTTACCTTTACCCTGACGTACTTCCAAGGGCTTCTGGGTGATGGGCTTGTCGGGGAAGACCCGAATCCACAACTTACCGCCACGCTTCACCTTACGGGTGATGGTACGACGGCCAGCTTCAATCTGACGTGACGTCATGCGACCACGGCTAACGGCTTTCAGGCCGAATTCGCCGAAGCTAACTTTACTGCCGCGCTGTGCCAGACCGCGGTTACGGCCCTTTTGCACTTTGCGGAATTTCATACGCTTTGGTAGCAACATCTCTGCTTATCCCCTTGCGTTCTTCTTCGCGGCGTCACGACGCTGGGCTGCAGCAGCCTGATCGCGAACGGCTTGAATGCCGCCCAATACTTCGCCTTTGAAGATCCAAACTTTGATACCGATGATGCCGTAAGTGGTTGAGGCTTCAGCAGTCGAGTAATCGATATCCGCGCGCAGTGTGTGCAACGGCACACGGCCTTCGCGGTACCACTCGGTGCGTGCGATTTCAGCGCCGCCTAGACGACCGCCGACCTGCACACGAATACCTTCAGCACCCAAACGCATGGCATTCTGAACGGCCCGCTTCATAGCGCGACGGAACATAACGCGGCGCTCTAGCTGGCCTGCAATGCTCTGGGCAACCAGGGCAGCATCCAGTTCAGGCTTACGCACTTCTTCGATATTGATCTGCACCGGAACGCCCATCATTTTGGTCAATTCTTTGCGCAGAACTTCGATATCTTCACCCTTCTTACCGATCACGATGCCAGGACGAGCCGTAGCGATGGTGACCTTGGCATTGGCTGCGGGACGTTCGATACGAACACCGCTTACCTGGGCACTTTTCAATTTTTCGAGCAAGAATGCTCGGGCTTTCAGGTCACTCAGCAAGGTTTCGCCGTACTTAGACTTGTCTGCATACCATACAGACTGGTGGTCCTTGACGATTCCGAGCCGGATGCCGTTGGGGTGTACTTTCTGACCCATTGCAAACGCTCCTTAAACTTCCGAAACCTTGACGGTGATGTGACATGAACGCTTAAAGATCCGGTCAGCGCGGCCTTTGGCACGCGGACGGATACGCTTCATGGTCATACCTTCGTCAACGAAAATGGTTGATACCGCCAAATCGTCGATATCTTTGCCTTCGTTGTGCTCAGCATTCGCAACTGCGGATTCGAGCACCTTCTTAACGATTGCGGCACCTTTCTTGGTTGAGAAAGCCAGGATATCGAGGGCCTCTTCGACCTTCTTACCGCGGATCTGGTCAGCAACCAGACGAGCTTTCTGCGCCGAGAGACGCGCGCCGCGAAGTTTTGCTGATACTTCAGTCATGCTTAACGTCCCTTCTTGGCTTTCTTGTCAGCCGCGTGACCGCGATACGTACGGGTCGGCGCGAACTCACCTAGTTTGTGGCCAACCATTTCTTCGGTGACGAAGACAGGCACGTGCTGACGACCGTTATGAACGGCGATAGTCAGACCTACCATGGTCGGAATGATCATGCTGCGACGAGACCAGGTCTTAACCGGGCGCTTGTCGTTGTTTTCGCTCGCAACCTCGACCTTCTTAAGAAGGTGAAGGTCGATGAACGGTCCCTTGCGTAGAGAACGAGGCATCTAGCTTTCTCCTTATTTCTGGCCGCGACGGCGGACGATGAATTTGTCAGTACGCTTGTTCGAACGCGTCTTGAAGCCCTTGGTCGGCTGACCCCAAGGTGTCACAGGGTGACGACCACCAGAGGTACGACCTTCACCACCACCGTGGGGGTGATCAACGGGGTTCATTACCACACCACGAACGGTCGGGCGGATACCACGCCAGCGTGATGCACCGGCCTTACCTAGCTGACGCAGGCTGTGCTCAGAGTTTGAGACTTCGCCCAGTGTCGCGCGGCACTCCGAAGGAACTTTACGCATTTCGCCAGAACGCAAACGGATCGTTGCGTAGGCACCTTCACGTGCAACCAACTGGGCACTGGTACCCGCACTACGTGCGATCTGACCGCCTTTACCGGGACGCAATTCAATATTGTGGATTGTTGAACCCACGGGAATGTTGCGAATCGGCAAGCATGAACCGGGCTTCATCGGAGCGTCTACGCCGCTACGAACTGCATCACCCGCGAACACGCCCTTAGGCGCCAAAATGTAACGGCGTTCGCCGTCAGCGTACAAAACCAAAGCAATGTGTGCGCTACGGTTAGGATCGTATTCGATACGCTCAACCTTGCCGGGGATACCGTCCTTGTTGCGCTTAAAATCGATAACACGGTAGTGGTGCTTGTGACCGCCGCCCACGTGACGTGTTGTGATACGACCTTGGTTGTTACGACCACCGGTCTTGTTTTTCTTCTCTAGCAGAGGCGCGTACGGAGCACCCTTGTGCAAGTGGGGATGTACCACTTTGACAAGGTGACGACGGCCCGGAGAAGTAGGTTTAGTCTTAATTACAGGCATTTTACTTCCCTTATTCGCCGCCCAGCTCGATCTCTTGGCCTTCAGCCAAGGTCACGTAGGCCTTGCGGATGTCGTTGCGCTTACCAAAACCACGCGCAGTACGCTTGGTCTTGCCCTTGATGTTCACGGTGTTGACCTTGGTGACTGTCACTTCGAACAGTTGCTCAACGGCCGCTTTAATTTCAGGCTTAGTTGCGTCAGGCGCCACTTTGAAAACGTACTGGTTGTTAGCGTCAGCTACCAACGTCGCTTTCTCAGAGATGTGCGGAGCAACAATCACTTGATAGATACGTTCTTGGTTCATGCCAGCTTCTCCTCGAGGCGCTTAACCGCGTCTACTGTCATGACCACCTTGTCGAAACCAACCAGGCTGACCGGATCAACACCGGCTGCGTCGACTGCAGTAACGTAAGGAATGTTACGAGAAGCCAAGAACACGTTCGCGTCCAGCTCTTCAGTAACGATCAAGGCACCACGATCACAGCCCAGCTCGTTCAACTTGGCCGCCATCAGCTTGGTTTTGGCTTCAGCCAACTCCAGCTTCTCAACAACGATCAAACGCTCTTGGCGAACCAGCTCAGACAGAATGCTGCGAACGGCTGCGCGGTACATTTTACGGTTAACTTTCTGCTCAAAGTCACGAGGACGTGCAGCAAAGGTCACACCACCACTACGCCAGATCGGGCTACGGATAGTACCCGCACGGGCACGACCAGTACCCTTCTGACGCCAGGGCTTCTTACCGCCACCTGACACATCAGAACGAGTCTTTTGAGCTTTACTTCCCTGACGAGCACCCGCCATGAAAGCTGTTACGACCTGGTGGATCAGCGCTTCATTGAAGTCGCGACCAAACACGTCGTCTGAAACTTGAGTTGCGCCACCGCCGGCGATTTGAATTTCCATCACTCGACTCCTTAGCGCTTGATTTTGACAGTCGGCTTAACGATCACGTCACCACCCTCGGCTCCGGGTACAGCACCCTTGACCAACAGCAGGTTGCGCTCAGCGTCAACACGAATGATTTCTAGAGACTGAGTCGTAACGCGCTCAGCACCCATGTGACCGGCCATCTTTTTGCCTTTCCAAACGCGACCTGGCGTCTGGCACTGGCCAATAGAACCGGGAGCACGGTGGCTCAATGAGTTACCGTGAGTGGCGTCTTGCATAGAGAAGTTCCAACGCTTAATCGCGCCCTGGAAACCTTTACCCTTTGACTGGCCAGTTACGTCGACCTTTTGACCGGCTTCGAACACATCTACAGTCAACTCGCTGCCCACTTCCGGCAGATCCTGACCTTCAGCACGAAGCTCCCAGAAACCACGTCCGACTTGCACGCCATTCTTGTTGACGTGACCCTGGACGGGCTTAGAGACGCGTGACAGGCGGCGCTCGCCTACTGTCAGCTGAACGGCGCTGTAGCCATCCGTCTCGTCAGTTTTGACCTGAGAGACGCGATTGGGCGACACCTCAATAACGGTCACGGGCACTGATACGCCCTCCTCGGTGAATACCCGAGTCATTCCGGCCTTACGACCGATCAATCCAATAGCCATTTGCTATCTCCATTCCGTCTGCATACGGGGCTTGCACCCGCTATGGCCCTTTTCGGTTCAACACACGCACCGCTTGTCGCCAACATCCGCCCGGTTTTCGGCGGGTTGGATAATTCATCAGCCTAGGCTGATTTGTACGTCTACACCTGCAGCCAGATCTAGCTTCATCAGGGCGTCAACGGTCTTGTCAGTGGGCTCGATAATGTCGAGCATCCGCTTGTGAGTCCGCATTTCGTACTGGTCACGTGCGTCTTTGTTGACGTGAGGTGAAACCAGAACGGTGTAACGCTCTTTACGCGTCGGCAAAGGGATAGGACCGTTAACCTGAGCGCCAGTGCGCTTAGCGGTGTCCACGATTTCCAATGCTGAGGCGTCGATCAAACGATGATCAAACGCTTTCAGGCGAATGCGGATTTTCTGATTCTGCATCGCTGCGTTTTCTCCTAGTTGTTTTTTCTGGGCGCAAAAGCGCACCCGGAAAAAGGGAGCGCGAACTATACGCAGGTCTGCACCTGATGTAAAGCTCCCGCAACCCTTTAATTTATTGGTGTTTCAGCGCTCGGCAAGCGCTTCAGATAATGTCTTTGTGAGAGGCTTTGTTAAGTAACTCAGCACGGTGTTTGAACCGGTATTAATTTCGACCGAGGCGGTCATGCCCGGGATGATATCGAATTCAAAATCGGGACGCTTGGAGAAGCGTCCGGACAAACTTTCCACCTGGCCGCGATAGAACGGCACGCTTTCATCGCCGGTTTGATCCAGAAGCGTATCTGGGCTGACATAGGTCAATTGCCCATTTAAATCGCCGAAAATCGTGTAATCGTAAGCATCCATTTTAATGGTCGCTGTCATGCCTTCTTTAACAAAGGCGATTTCAGCCGGGGGGATCTTTAGCTCAATCAACAGCGAGTCGTCGACCGGCAGAATCTCCATCAAGACCTCGCCCGGCCGAACCACACCGCCCAGGGTGTTGACCGCTAAGTTTTTTACCAAGCCATTGACCGGCGCTTTCAGCGTGGTTTGTTCCAAACGGCTTTGCGACTGACTTAATCGTTGCTCAACGGAGGCTAGGTCGCTTTCTACTTTAACTAGCTCGGCAGAGGCCTCGCTCATAAAACCGTTGGAAACATTTTGAGACCGCCCATTGAGCTCGGCCAATTGACGCTCTAATTGGAGAACGTCCGATTCACTGACATCTCCGCTGTCCAGCAGTGGGCGGAGCAAAGACAATTCACGAGTTACCAGATCTCGGCTTTGTCGAATCCCGGAGAGTTCTTCTTCCAGCCCTCGCTTACGAGAGTCAAATAACGACTGCTGGGTCTGCAAAAACTGAGGGTAACCCGCCAACAACGCAGGGAAGATGGGTTCGCCACCACTGATTTCGGCGTTCAAGCGAGCTTGAATAGCCAACAAGGTCGCCCGCTCAGCCCGAATCTCTTCCAGCACACTTTCGGATTGATCCCGACGCAACTCCACAACGACTTGACCTTCGCGAACTCGCTGCCCTTCCTCGACTAGAATGTCGGCAATTACACCGGTTTCAGACGCTTGAACCACCTTGGTTTTTGAGCTCGCGATCACGGTGCCGGTCGCCCGGGTGACCTCGTCAATTTGCGCCCACTGCGCCCAACTTAGAAATGCACCGAGCCCGATGACACCCAACCACACGGCACTGCGGCGATGACGAAGGTCGCGACGCAACTCTGCCGCGCCAAAATCGCGGCTAACGTGCTGGGTAAACCACAACCAATTCATGACTTGCCCTCCGCAGGTGCAGTTCGTTGCATTTGAGCCATCACTTCCGCAGAAGGCCCATCAATCACCAATTTTCCACGCTCCAGAATCATGACCCGATCCACTCGACGTACATGCTGTAACTTATGAGTGACCAATATCACGGTGGTGTCTTTGGGTAAGCCGTCAAGCAGCAACCCCATCAAGCGTTCTTCCAACCCACGGTCCATCGATGCCATAGGCTCATCGAGCAGAACAATTCTTGGCTTCGCCAACAACGCTCGGGTAAAGGCCACCAACTGCTTCTGCCCGCCTGACAAGCCTTGCCCACCCTCGGAGATTCGGAGCTCTAAACCATGGGGATGGCCGGCAATCACCTGATCCAATCCGGTCTTCGCGCAGGCTTCGGCCAGCTCACTCTCAGCCACCATCGGCAAGCCCAGGGTTAAATTCTCGCGTAACGTGCCACCGAACAGACGCGCCTCCTGCGGCAAATACAGGATTTGCTCTCGCAGAAAGTCTGGGTTTAACAAGTTAAAGTCATACCCGTCATATCTGACACTGCCCTGAGACGGCTGATACAACCCGGCTAATAAACGAACCAGCGTAGATTTACCGGATCCAACCGACCCCAACACAGCCACCCGCTCACCGGGCTTGAACTCTAACGCTGGCAATTCCAGTGTGAGTAGACTGGGGTCATAGCCGAACTGCAATGCATCCGAAGCCAGGGCACCAACTGGCTTATCCAACACCGCGCGGCGATGGGTTCCATCACGATCAGCACTCAAACGCATCGCGCCGGTTAATGCTTCCAGAGCGATTTTCGACTTCTTCGCCTGCACCAACATATTCGGGAACTGAGAAAATGCACCCAAGGCTCGCCCCGATAGGATTGAGCAGGCAATCAAGGCACCCATGGTCAGCTCACCCTGGGTCACCAACACCGCACCGTAAGCCACGATCCCAACATAGCTCAGCTGCTGGAGCGATTGACTGAAGTTACTCGACAGCGCTGAAAGTCGCTTAACCTTTAGCTCGCCGTCCGAGACTGCCTCGGTCAAACCAAACCAACGATGCGCAAAGGTCGAATTACCGCCGGCCGCTTTGACGCCTTCGATTCCATCAAGCGACTCGATCAACAAACCGTTTCTGAGATTCGCCTCGGTCATGTTTTGTTTTGTGTACGTTTCCAAAGGACGGCGCAAGCTGAGGCCAAACAAAATGCCGATAGGCAGAATGATTAGAGGAACCAGCACCACCGAGCCCCCAATGAACCAAATCACTGACAGGAAAAGGAAGGCGAACGGCAGGTCGGCGCCGAAGAACAATAAGCTGGTCATCATGAACTGACGAACGCTATCGAAGCCTTTGATTTGGGCCGCCATGGTCCCGACCGTTTTGGGCCGCGTGTTCAGCCTTAAATCTAGGCCCCGTTCAAAAAATAGCTGGCCCAGCGAGCGATCAATGGAGTCACTGGCCCGATCGACAAAGCTGGTTTTAATCTGCT
>JASFWN010000104.1:0-4199 GCA_050049295.1 Pseudomonadales bacterium | reverse complement strand
ATTGCCCACTTCAATGGGCAACAAACCCACATCCACAACAAAACGGTCTCGGTCCCAGTTCCATTCGTGCCGCACGACGACGCCGTCTTGGTTAGGCGCGGGTCCTTTCAAGGTTTGTTCGATCTGCTCGCCTTGCTGGCGTAACCGCAGACCAAATCTACCTTGGGCTAACTGCCCATCGGGCGTATCAAAATAGGTATTTGCCAAGCTTAGGGTTTTTTCGGGCGCACCCAGCAGCGATTGCAAATCCGGTGGATCACCCAGCCAACACAGCTTCAATTCTTGTTCAATCATCACGGCATGATACGCGGGACTTGCCCTAAGCAGGCAGATTCCGGACTATTGACCGGATGAACCACCAAGATTTCAGGGCCATTGCCCCATACATTCATGCGCATCGGGGTAAATGCGTCGTCATCATGCTGCCCGGTGAAGCCATTGGCGCAAACGAAGGGCTGTTGTCCGACGTTGCGCTGCTACACGCACTGGGCCTGAAAATCGTGTTGGTTCATGGGTATCGACCCCAGCTGGATGCCATGATGGCCGACGCCGGCGAACAGCCCAGCTTTCACAACCAACGCCGCATCACACCGGCCAGCGCTCAGGGCCAAGTGTTGGCCGCTGCCGGCGCGACGCGATTGCAAATTGAGGCCAGTCTCTCGCGAGGCCTGCCGAATACCGCCATGGCCCACGCCAAGATCCGGGTCATCAGCGGCAACTTTGTGCAGGCTAGACCGATTGGTGTTCTTGACGGCGTTGACATGCAGCACACCGGTTGTGTCCGCTCGATCGATACCGAAGGCATTAATCGTCACCTGTCGGCTCAAGACCTCGTCTTAGTCAGCTGCCTTGGCCATTCGCCGACGGGAGAGATTTTTAACCTACGCCTGCACGAGGTCGCTCAGAAGATTGCCACGGGCCTAGGTGCCGACAAACTGATTGTGCTGGGTAAGCATTGGCCAGCTGAAAACGACGACGGATTGCTTCGCGAAGTGGCCGCAGCCGAATTGATTGATAGCCTGACCGATCGAGAGGGCCAGAACGAAATTTTAGGGTTGGCCGCCGATACCTGTCAGAGCGGCGTGGAACGGGTTCATTTGCTCAACTGGCGCAACGACGGCGTGTTACTCGACGAGCTGTTTACACGAGACGGCGTGGGTACCCTAGTGTATCGCACCGGCTACGAGCGCCTGCGGCGGGCAAAGCCCAGCGATATCGGCAATCTCGTCGAGCTGCTCAGCCCCATGGAACAAGCGGGCTATCTGGTTAAACGTGAACGCGAACGTTTGGAAACCGAGCTGGACAATTTTTTCGTCATTGAGCGAGATGGCTCGCTGATTGGCTGCGCCGCACTGTATCCACTGAACGAAACGGTTGCCGAAGTCGCCTGCGTAGCCATACATCCAGATTACCAAGGCGGCGATCTGGGTGATAATCTATTGCAACGTTTGGAACGCCACGCTCGCTCACAAGGCATCTCGCGTTTGGCCGTGCTGACCACCGTCGCCGCCCACTGGTTCCAAGAGCAAGGTTTTATGCCGGCGCAGGTAAGCGATTTACCCGACGCGCGGCAGGCGCTGTACAACTATCAACGCGCCTCAAAAGTATTAATCAAATCCTTATAGGACGATCATGAGCGATAACAAACGCAAGTATTCCTCGATCATTGTTGACGGGGTGCCTCAGGCTCCCAGCCGCGCGATGCTGCGCGCCGTTGGTTTTGAAGATGCCGATTTCAAAAAGCCTCAGGTTGGCGTGGCCAGTACCTGGAGCATGGTGACCCCCTGCAATATGCACATTAACGACCTGGCGGGTGAAGCCATCAAAGGCGTGGACGCCGCTGGCGGTAAAGGCGTGCTGTTCAACACCATCACCGTATCTGATGGTATTTCGATGGGTACACCCGGCATGCGCTACAGCTTGGTCAGCCGCGAAGTGATCGCGGACTCTATCGAAACCGTCGTTGGCGGTCAGGGCTTTGACGGTGTGGTGACCATCGGTGGCTGTGACAAGAACATGCCCGGCTGTGTCATGGCCATGGCCCGTTTGAATCGCCCCAGTGTCTTTGTATACGGCGGTACCATTAAACCCGGAGAGCAGCGCCGCGACATCGTCAGCGTATTTGAAGCGGTCGGCGCGCATGCCGGCGGTAAAATCGACGATCAAGAATTGATCGCGGTTGAAAAAACGGCCATTCCTGGACCCGGTTCTTGTGGCGGCATGTACACCGCGAACACCATGGCCAGCGCCATCGAAGCAATGGGCCTGTCACTGCCTAACTCATCCGCTCAGGAAGCCGTATCGGGCGACAAGATGACCGACTGTCAGCGCGCTGGCGAAGCGGTGGTTCGTCTGGTTGAGCAGGACATCAAGCCCAGCGACATTCTGTGCAAAAAGGCTTTGGAGAACGCGATCACGGTCGTTATTGCCTTGGGCGGTTCAACCAATGCGGTACTGCACCTGTTGGCGATTGCCCACGAAGCCGACATCGATCTGTCTCTTGAGGACTTCACTCGGATTGGTAAGCGCGTTCCAGTATTGGCTGACGTGAAACCCTCTGGCCGCTATTTGATGAGTGAACTCATCGCCATCGGCGGTATTCAGCCTGTCATGAAGACCCTGCTGGATGCCGGCTTATTGCACGGTGACGTATTGACCGTAACCGGCAAAACCATGGCAGAGAACCTGGCGGACGTTCAGCCATATCCGGCTGAGCAAGACATCGTTCGAGCACTAGACAACCCCATCAAATCAGACAGCCACCTGCGCGTTTTGTATGGCAACCTCGCAACTGAGGGTGCGATGGCAAAAATTACCGGCAAAGAAGGCACGGACTTCACCGGTACCGCGAAATGCTTTGATTCAGAAGAAGACAGCCTGAAAGCCATCCTGAATGGCGACATTGTTGCCGGTGACGTGGTCGTGATTCGTTATGAAGGCCCTGTCGGTGGACCCGGCATGCGCGAAATGCTCTCGCCCACGGGTGCCATTATGGGTAAAGGCTTAGGTGACAGCGTTGCGTTGATTACCGACGGTCGATTCTCTGGGGGCTCACACGGATTTGTGATCGGTCATATTACGCCTGAAGCTGCAACCGGCGGCACCATTGGCATACTGCAAGACGGTGACAAGATCACCATCGACGCGGTCAATAACACGATCAACGTCGACCTATCAGACGAGGAAATCGCTAAGCGTAAAGAAAGCTGGGTGATGACCAAAGAGCGGCCAAAGAAGGGCATGCTGGCAAAATTTGCCAAGCTCGCCGCCCCAGCCAGTCAGGGCGCGGTGACCACGCCGAAGTTCGACGACTAAGCATCAAGGGGCCTCAGGGCCCCTTTTTTATATCCGGCCCAGCGTAACGAAACGATAGCCGGGTCGATTATCGACCGGTGGGTTGTCCTGCGACTCAATCTGCTGCCAGTGTGCAGAATCCAGCTCAGGGAAAAAGGCGTCACCTTGCGGCGCGCTGGCGACTTCGGTCAAATAAAGCCGATCAATTTTGCTGAGTGATTCGGCATAGATCTGGGCTCCGCCAATAATCACCGCTTCATCGCTACCACTGACTTCGGCTTGAGCTTTACCCATCTCGATAGCCCGATCCAAATCATGCACTACCCGAACGCCGGGATGACTGAATTCAGCATTGCGTGTAATTACGATATTGGTACGTCCCGGCAGTGGCTTACCAATCGATTCGAAGGTCTTGCGCCCCATGATGACCGGCTTACCCAAAGTTTTGGCTTTGAAGTGTTTAAGGTCCTCAGGAAGGTACCAAGGCAGCTTATTATCAACCCCAATGCAGCGATTGGAGCCCATGGCCACAATCGCGGCGAGTCGGACAGACATATCAATTTCCAGGTAAAAGCGAGATCTGGAACCAATAGTCTTTCAATCGAGCAATGGCTTCAACAAAACCTTGCATCGTAACCGGTTTGTGAACGTAGGAATTGGCACCCATCTGATAACACTGGGCGATGTCCTGCGGATCATCGGACGTCGTCAACACAATCACTGGGATACGGCGAAGCTCCGGCACCAAGTTCCGTTGCTCTAGAAAATCGTATCCATTGAGGCCAGGCATGTTGATGTCCAGCAAAATCATGCTGGGTTTGGTGTGTTCTAAAAAATCGAGCGCTTCTTGACCGTCATGAGCTCGGTGCAGGGGGTTACTGCATTGGGCCATTGTAAAAGCACGT
>JASFWN010000105.1:0-4199 GCA_050049295.1 Pseudomonadales bacterium | reverse complement strand
CAACAAATCCATAAAAGGTTGTTCGTAGATGGCTTGGATTTCGTCTCGGGTCCAATCGGTTCTGATCATCTGGGGCTCCTTGCAGTGTCGGCAGAATAACGATTGGTCAAGCAACTCTCAAATCATAAAATTGACGAGTGTTTAAAATTTATACAATTTGTCAGACGATTCCGATAAGGCCGTCGCCGCCTATCTACCGCACAAGCCCAATGGCTCAATCCGACAAATGAAACGTCTGACCTTTCACTGTCTGTTATGTCTTGGGATCACGCGCCAATCCATTCTCTGTTCTGAGTGCCGGCGTCTGTGCCTCAATCCAACGGAAACTCAACTCGATGATGCTTTGGTGCTGTCGCTGGGATCATTTAATGCGGGTTTAAGGACGATGATTTTGCACCTAAAACATCGTCGCGATGGAGAAGTGGGATTCTACCTAGGCCAGCAATTGGCTCGCCACTTCCCCTTACATTGCCCCATTGACGCGGTCAGCTGGATTCCTAGTCAGCCACTGAATCGGCTCAAGCGCGGTGGCGACACCAGTGCACACATCGCGCAGGGCTTCGCCTCTGCCATACAGCGCCCAACCGCAGGTTTGTTAGATCCACGATGGCAATGGCATGGGCGACATCGAAGCCGAGTCGAGCGAAAGCTCGGAAAATTTCGGGTTCGCCCGAATCGCCTGGGACAGGTTGCACTGATCGACGATGTGTTTGTGACAGGTAGAACCATGGCTGGAGCCAAACAAGCCCTGGAGGCGACTGGAATAAGGGTCGCCATGATGCTGACCGCCGCTCAGAGATAGCACCAATGGGCAAGCAAAGTGAACCGGTCCGACTACACTTTTTTGGTACGTAATGGAGGTCCTATGCGATTCGGCTTTAACTCATCCACTTCCGCTCAGCACAACAGAATTGAGCCAGAACAGTTACGCGCTTTTGACGCCTTTACTGCGCTTCCTGCCGATGATTTGGTAATGCTCGCTCAATTCTTTGAGGTCGAAAAGCTGCGCCCGGGCTCATTTTTGTTTGATGTCGACGCGGATGACACTCGAGATTACTTATTGCTTCAGGGGCAGGTCGATTTGGTGGCCAGCGACGGACGCCGAACCGAAATACCCGCGTCCTCGACTCGGGCCAGACAACCCTTGGCTCGACTGCGACCCCGTAAATTTGCCGCCGAGGTCGTGATGCCCTCGGTGCTCCTTAGCATTGACCATCAGCAATTAGAAAGTCTGATGCACCAAATCGAGGTCGATGAAATTCGGGTCTTCAACATGGAAGACACGAAACTCTCGCAATACCCCTTTTACCTCAATATGACGGCGGATTTATCGGCCCGCCGACTGCGCTGGCACTACCCAAAAGATGTGGGCACTGGCCTGAAACAACGCGCGCAACAAACCCCGGACAGTGCGCTGGTCGCATTGCTGATGTCCGATCCCCTACTCGCCGGCCGAGCTATACGCTGCGCCCAGCTGACCGATCCGACCATTAATGGCCAAGGCGCCGTTGCCGAGGTGTTAACCGCCTTGACGCCCGACACCCTGCGCCAATTAATTCACGCCCAGCCCGTCGGATCCTTCACACACCCAACCATCGAGCAAGCCTGGCATGCGCATTGGAACCGAGCACTGGAATTGGCCTCGATGTGTCGCGAGCTGAGCATTCAGACCCAAATCGGACAACCGGAAGATATTGAAATTCGAGTCATGTGGGCTGAACTGGGCTCGTTGGTTTTACTTGAGTATTTGGACCATGAACCCTCTATCGCCCAAGATCCTGCTGCTATTCGCGCGTCGCTTATGGCGTGCAGTCGTGAAGCCAGCCAAATGATTATCCGTGAATGGAAACTGGGTGAGCTAACAAAAAAAATCGCGGCCTCGCATCCTGATCATCCGCCGCAACAAGACATAGCCGACGAAGTGGACCTGGTTATTTTTGCCAAAATGCACCGCAAGTTGATGGGGCACCTCGGCGTCCCGAGCGACTGGCGCTCGCATGCCAGCGTGGAACGCATCGCGACAGGCATTGAACTGACGCCGCAATTGAGTCTGCAGATGCTCGACAGTGCTCGGGCCCGTGCTGCCGGGCTCAGCCGCCCTTGGTCGCAAGCCGCTTCTTAGCCACGGCATCGGCCATGGCCGGTGCAATGCTCTCGAATTCGAACTCGAACCCTTCCGACAGGGCTCGCTTGGGCAGTGCTTGCTGCCCTTGCAACAACAATTCTTCTGCCATTTTTCCAAACGCCGCCTTTAACGCGAATCCCGGAGCCGGGAAAAATGCCGGCCGTTTAACGGCGCTGGCCAGCGCTTGGGTCATGTCACGGTTGCTGCAGGCCTGAGGTCCACAAGCGTTATATACCCCAGTTTTCTGATGCTCGGCCAACCAGTGAATCATGCGAATCACATCGTCTCGATGGATCCAGCTAAAGCCCTGGTGCCCTGAACCAATGGGCCCACCCAACCCCAAAGAAAACGGAAGCAGGGTTCGATTGAGGAATCCTCCTGGCCCCAGTACCACGCCCAGCCGAATTATCGCGGTAGGCGCATTGAATTGAGCCGCGGCCTCTTCCCAATCAGCGCACAGCTGAGCGGCAAAGCCTTTACCCTGAGGCGCACCTTCATCGACTTCCCCCCCACTGCCATAAAATCCAACCGCCGAGGCCGAAATAACCTGAGCCACCTGTTTTTCATTGGCGGCCTTGGCTAAGTCTTGTGTCAAGGTCACTCGAGACTCAAGTAATGACGCTCGGCGTGCGGCACTCCATCGAGCGTCCGCAATGCCCTCACCGGCCAGATTCACAATGACATCCACCGACTCAGGCAGATCCTGGACACTAGGAACCCAATCAACACGGGCGTGGTCAAATCGAGAAGTACTTCGCCTTAGTGCGGTAATTCGATCACCCTGAGATAAAATAGATTCAATCAGGGCTTGACCAATGAAGCCGGTTGCACCCGTAATAAACCAATGACGCATCTTCGTTCGCTTTTTCAGTTCTGCTTTACCTTAGTGGTGGGGACATCCAGCCTAATTGCTAGCGCTCAGGATGCCGATCGCGCTCTATTTCGCGAGCACTTCGTTGCATTGGAGTCTGGCGCACTGGGCGACGCCTGGGATAACTCGACGTTAGCAGACTATGTCCTATACCCAGAGATAGAGATCGAGGGCCTACAACAGACAGATCAGTTGCCGCCGGCCCATCAGCGCGAGGCCCTTAAAAGCGCGTACCGTCATCACATCAGCTTTCGTCGACTCACTCGACACTGGATTGATTTGGCTTATCAGCAAGCGGATTGGGCTACCGTTAAATCCTTACATCAACCCGGGTTAGGGTCCGCCAGCGATTGTGCCCTGCACTTAGCGCAGGCAAAAACAGGTCGCTTAAATCGGCCTGCGCTGCACACCACCTACGTGCAAGGGTCCACCCAGGCTGCCTGTCAGGACTTTATTGCTTGGGGCCGCGAACGAGGTGCGATTGAGGATTGGTCAAAAGCAGAGCGCAAGAAAGCTCTGATTCAACAAAAACGCTTTGCAGAAGCCATTGAGTTGGCCACACAGCTGGGCAGAACCAATTTAGTGGTGGCCCGCTCCGCCCTGCTCGCCCACGAAGATCCAGAAGGTTATTTAAGAAAATATCCTGGCGGGCGATATCGAGATGGAGTCATTCGTCAATTGATTGCCCGGGATCCACTGAATTCGGCCCAGTGGCTACGCAAAGATGAGCACAAGCATTGGGAGTGGCGTGGCGTCCATTTAATCTTGGACGACCATCCCGAAACGCCCAATGCGTTGGCTAGACTGCATCGCCCACTTCAAACTCGCAGTCTGAGAGAGTGGGAAGTTCGGTATTTCTTGCGCCATCAAAAATGGGATCAGGTCGCCCAACGTATCGAGGCTTTACCTGCCAGCCTTCGCCAAGAGCCAGCTTGGCAATACTGGCTGGGCGAGGCCTACTCACAAAGGGGCCAGACCCGCAAAGCCCAACAGATTTGGAAACCCTTGGCCCGACAACTTAGCTATTACGGCTACCTGGCTGCGGATCGATTGGGGCTCGACTACACCCTGCCTGCACCCATCCATACCGACATGGCCAGCACACAATCGATTGAGCGTCACCCGAAAGTGCGCATCGCGATCGAGCTGTACCTGGCGGGCTTTGAAAACCGAGCCCGCTCGCAATGGCGTTACGCTTGGCAA
>JASFWN010000103.1:0-4204 GCA_050049295.1 Pseudomonadales bacterium | reverse complement strand
CGCGAGAGACATCGAGTGGACACTCAATACCGAATCCATGCTGTTAACGGGCTCCGCTGTTCTGACTCAGGACACCAATCGATTCGCAGGCGAGCAAGTGAACTATTTGCAAAAAACCGGCGTCATCGAAGCACAGGGTGGAGACGCTGGACGCGTTGAAATGACCTTGACTCCAAAAAAATCTGATTCATGAGCGGATTAGTCGCCAAGGGATTGGCAAAGCAATACGGCAAGCGTCAAGTCGTCAAAGACATGTCAATCTCGGTCGAACGAGGCGAGATTGTCGGCTTGCTCGGCCCCAACGGAGCGGGTAAGACCACCAGCTTTTACATGATCGTTGGCCTAGTAAAAGCCGACGCAGGCCAGGTCATCCTAGATGGCCAGGACATATCAAAAGCGGCGATGCATCAGCGTGCCCAGGCAGGACTGGGCTAT
The DNA here is from genome assembly GCA_050049295.1 of Pseudomonadales bacterium. Classification (GTDB taxonomy): domain Bacteria; phylum Pseudomonadota; class Gammaproteobacteria; order Pseudomonadales; family Litorivicinaceae; genus Litorivicinus. Next base: position 3,769 of record JASFWN010000103.1, on the reverse strand, counting down.
TTGCCGCAAGAGGCCAGCGTGTTCCGACGCCTGAGCGTTCGCGACAATCTGATGGCCGTGCTCGAACTGCGCAACGAACTCTCTAAAGCTGAGCGCGTTGCTAAGGCCGACCAATTACTCGCTGAGTTTCATCTGAATCCTGTTGCAGACAGCCCAGGCCAAGCCCTTTCTGGAGGGGAGCGTCGGCGGGTTGAAATCGCCCGGGCACTGGCGATGGACCCCGCGTTTGTCTTGCTCGACGAACCCTTTGCCGGCGTTGACCCGATTAGCGTCAAAGACATCAAAGAGCTGATTCAAGGACTCAGCGCCCGCGGAATTGGCGTTTTAATTACCGACCACAATGTACGAGAAACACTCGATCTGTGTGACCGCGGCTGCATCGTCAGCGAGGGAAGCGTACTGGCCAGCGGAACGCCAAAAGCCTTGTTGGAAAACCAGCAAGTCAAAGACGTATACCTTGGGCACGATTTTCGCATGTAACAAATATCGACATGCTATGATCTCTGCAAGACGCAGGATTCTGAATGAAACAATCGTTACAACTCAAAATGGGCCAACAACTGGCCATGACACCGCAACTGCAGCAAGCGATCCGCATGCTGCAGATGTCGACGGTTGAGTTACAGCAAGAAATCCAAACCGCATTAGATGAAAACCCACTGCTTGAATTGGCAGAGGACGATCTGTCGAACGATGCTGCCCCCGAAAACCCAACCGATGCCTCAGCCGAGATAGAATCTTCACACGACAGCGATACCGAATTGGGCGCGCTGCTGGAACAAAATGAATTTGGCGATAACGCCAGCATGGACAGTCGCTGGGAGGACACCTTCGTCAATCAGGGATCAAGCAATGAAGCTCTGCCGGAATTTGAAGCTCGAACCAGTGCCCCGGTTGACCTTCAACAGCACCTGCTGGATCAAATGTGGCAATTGCATCTGACCGAGCGCGACCAGGTTTTCTTTGTTGCGCTGGTTGACGGTATCGATCGAGCCGGCTATCTGCGCGAACCCTTAGAAAATATCGTTCAAGCCACGGCCGCCGAGGTGGAAGATCCCCCAGAGGTAGATGAAGTCGCTGTGGTCTTGAAACAAATCCAGCATTTGGACCCTTCTGGGGTGGGCGCGCGAGACGTTCAAGAATGCCTCAGTATTCAATTGCGCCGTTTGGACGATAGCGTTGATTGCCGCGAGCTGGCCCTACAAATTGTGAATGAACGCTTTGATGCCCTCTCAAAACGTGACGTCACCGCCATTAATCGCGGCATTAAAGCCGATCCCGACAGCCTGCACGAGGCCCTATCGCTGATCCGCACGCTATCGCCTAGGCCAGGTAGCGCCATTGGGACCGAGGACAGTGACTATGTCATTCCCGATTTGGTTGTTCGGCGAGTCGACGGTCTTTGGCGGGTCGAGCTCAACGCAGAAGTCATGCCCCGGCTGTACCTTAACCGGACCTATAGCGATTTAATTGAGGGCTCAGACAGTGAGTGCAAAAGCTACATCAAAGCCCAGACCCGTGAAGCGAATTGGTTGATCAAAAGCGTTGAAAGTCGCTATGACACGCTGCTAAAAGTCGGGCGAACGATCATGGCGGAGCAGTTGGAATTTCTAGACCGAGGCGAAGAAGCCATGCGCCCTCTGATTTTGGCGGACATCGCACAACAGATCGATATGCATGAATCGACCGTGTCTCGGGCCACTACGCAAAAATTTGTGCTCACCCCGCAGGGCCTGTACGAATTGAAGTACTTCTTTTCCAGCCAACTGGCCAGCGACGGCGACAAAGAGGCTGCCAGCTCAACCGCCATTAGAGCGGTGATCAAGCGCTTAATCGCGGCAGAGCCCCCGCACAAACCCCTGAGCGACAACAAGTTAACGCAACTGCTCGAGGCTGAAGGCTACAAGGTCGCCCGACGCACGGTGGCCAAGTACCGTGAAGGACTTGGCATTCCCGGTAGCAGCGAACGCAAGCAACTTCCATAGTCCCAACCTGCACTTTGCAGACCGATAAAATCGGAGTAGGGTCAAAGGTGCCCTCGATTTTGTGGGTATCTCTAAAGGAGTTGCTATATGCATATCAGTATCAGCGGACAACACCTTGACGTTACCGACGCGATTCGCGACTACACCGAATCCAAGCTCGATCGTCTCACTCGACACTCTGATTCCATCACTCGAATTGAGGTGGTGCTGCGTGTTGAAAAAAACCGGCAAATCGCCGAGGCCTCGATTCATGTGGCCGGGGCAGACTTGCATGCGGCGTCAGAGCATGACGACATGTATGCTTCGCTGGATCTGCTGGCTGATAAGCTTGATCGTCAACTACTCAAACATAAAGAGAAGGCCGTCGCACGAAATCATGGTGCAGCGTAGCATCTTCCCCGCTACAATCCGGTGAGCAGCGTGTTCACCGGAGTTCTCTCTTGTCATTAAGCCTTGCCTCTCTTCTAAGCCCAGAACATGTTCACCCCCAGTTCGAGGGCACCAGCAAAAAGCGGTTGTTGGAAAACATTGCCCATGCGATCGCGACCGATGATGACCAGGCCGAACGTTTGCTCGATGGACTGCAGGCCCGTGAACGACTCGGCAGCACCGGTGTTGGACAAGGCATCGCCATTCCTCATTGTCGCGCCGATATTCCCGAACCCATTGTTCATTTATTTTCCTTATCCACTCCGGTCGATTTTGATGCCCTAGACGGCCAAGACGTCGATTTTTTATGTGTGTTGTTAGTGCCAACCGATGCCAACGAAGTGCACCTAAATCTACTTCGGGAAGTGATCCAAATATTCAGTGAGTCCGAGTCTCGCGAGCCCTTGGGCCTGGCGTTCGACCAAATCAGCCTGTTCAACGCGGTCCAGCGGTTATTCGAGGGCAAGAAATGACCCGCCTTATCGTGGTCAGCGGGCGGTCCGGCAGCGGCAAATCCGCCGCTCTAGGGTCGCTTGAAGACGCCGGCTACACCTGCGTAGACAACTTACCGGTTGCGGTGCTGATCGAGACCGTGAATATTTTGTCGGACCGTACCGCCCACCCTCAAATCGCAGTCGGCATCGACGCGCGCAGCCAAGCGCGCGATATCGCAGCCCTGTCGGGAGAGTTGACGAAACTTAAAGATGCGGGGGTCGAATGCCGCGTTATCTGGCTGGACGCCTCGCTGGAGAGTTTGATGGCGCGCTTTCATGCAACGCGACGGCGACATCCCTTGTTAGGGAACAGTGGGTCGCTGGAGCAAGCCCTGAACAGCGAAAGCAATTTATTAGAGCCGATCCATCAATTGGCCGACCGCCATCTTGACACCACCCAGCTTTCAGTCCATGAGCTGCGCAGCACTATCTTGTCGCAGGCCGATCCGCACTACGCGCCTGCGAGGCCCGCGATTCACCTAATGAGTTTTGGCTTTAAGCACGGCGCGCCCTCGGGTGTCGACTATCTGGTCGACGCAAGATTTCTGCCCAATCCGTATTGGCAGGCCGAGCTGAGAATGCAAACCGGTCGAGACAAAGCGGTACAAGACTTTTTGAAAGCCCAACCGGATTCTCAAGATTACCTGGACGACCTGGAGCATTTACTCCGGCGCTGGGCTCCTAAAATCAGTCAATCCGGTAGGCCCAGCGTAACACTGGCGGTCGGATGCACCGGTGGGCAGCATCGTTCAGTTTTCTTGGTCGAAACCTTGCGTGACCGCTTGGCCCGAGACTTTGAAATCTCATATCGTCACCGGGAGCTGGAAACATGATCCAACGCACGCTGACTTTGGTTAATCC
>JASFWN010000002.1:0-12690 GCA_050049295.1 Pseudomonadales bacterium | reverse complement strand
TGCAAGGGCACAATCTAAAAAGTGTCTACCTATCCGAACGTCAGCCGGTCTATCAATCCGTTATTGCTAAGGACATCGCGTTTTGGCTGCAGGCGGCGTTAACGCCCAGCGACACCGATGCCGTCAGAACAGCCTTATCAACGTATGCATTGGGGCAGTCCAACGCTCGACTGGTCCAGTTGCTAGAAGACGAATTGGCCTTTGATCGTGAACTGTCGATGTGGCAGCACTGGCACCTCATTTGGTTGACCCAAGGCGTGTTGGCCATGCTGCACCAACTGATGCATCACTACGAGGTACCGGGTTTTCTGTTGAATCAGCCCAATGGCGAACGCGAGTTGACGGACCTATTACATCTGGCCGAGTTGTTGCAGGCCATGAGTGTGCCCCTGCAAGGAGAGGCGGCATTGCTGAAGGCATTTCACGCCAAGCTGCGTCAGCCCGAGGGTGACAGCGAAGGCCAGATGCGGTTGGAGTCCGATGCCGACCTGATTCAGATTGTCACCATCCACAAATCCAAGGGGTTGGAATACCCCGTGGTGGTGGTTCCCTTTGCCTGCAATGTTCGACCACTGAGTCTGGGCTATGACCATCTCACGATCCACGACCACCAAGACCGTGCACAGATCGTGATTGGCCCGAGCCAGTCAACGGTTGAACAGGCCGACGTCGAGCGCCTCGGTGAAGACATCCGTAAACTCTATGTGGCGCTGACTCGCGGGCGTTACGCGACCCTGGTGGGGGTCGATACCTTTAAAGATTGGCACCTCAGTGGCCTGGCTTATTTGATGGACGCGAATGCCGAGGAATCCTTGTCAGCCGCGGTCCAGCGCTTTGCCCAGGTGTGCCCTGATATCGACGTTCAGCCCATGCCTGAGCCACAGCCATGGATCTTTGATCGATTTCGCTCGACTCAGCCTCGGCCTCAGCCTCAGCTGACGCGCAAAATTTACAGCCCTTGGTCGATTGCGAGCTACTCCGGACTGGCCTACGACGAGCAGGGCAATTTAGATGAGCGCATGGACGATCGTCGATCAACGTTGGCCCAGCCAAAAGCCGCAGGCATCGCTCACCAGTTTGAGCGGGGTGCCAGTGCCGGCGTGTTTTTGCACGATCTGCTGGAATTCGCCTGTCACCGGGGCTTTAGCCGGGTCGTTGCGGATCCAACGGAATTCCAAGCCGAGGTGGCGAAGCGTTGCCAAACCGCAGGGTTTGAGTCCTCGCCAGCGCAGGTGGGTGATTGGTTGATTCGCTGCATACAGACGCCCTTAAATTGGGGTCAGAGCCAGTTTAGTTTGGCCGAGGCACAGCAGTCGGTGGCCGAAATGGAGTTTTGGCTGCAGGCTGAGCAGGTTCCGGTGGATGCGCTGGATGCCAAAGTTCGTCAGCAAACGCTCGGTGCTGCGCCGCGTAAAGCCGCAGAAGCCCGGCAATTGAATGGCATGCTGAAAGGTTTTCTTGATTTGGTGGTCTGTTACGGTGATCGCTATTACGTGATGGACTACAAGTCCAATGCACTGGGACCGGATGATCAGGCGTATACCGAACCGGCAATGCGTCAGGCGATTCTGGAGCATCGTTACGATTTGCAATTCAGCCTGTACACCCTTGCGCTGCATCGTTTGTTGCAGACCCGTTTGTCTGACTATGACTACGATCGGCATATGGGGGGCGTGGTTTATTTCTTCCTTAGGGGTGTCGACGGACCCACCCAAGGCTGTTTTGTCGAGCGCTTGCCAAAATCCTTGGTCGAGTCCATGGACCAAATGTTTTCCGGAGCGCTCTTGTTGTGATAAATTTCGAGGGTTTGCGAGCGCTGGATCAGGCACTGGCGGAAACACTGAGTGATGATCCGATCGTGCAGGGGCTGATCGCGGCCACCTCTTATCAAGTGGGGCGCGGGCATGTTTGTCTATCGTTGAACGCCTTGGCTTCAGACCCCGCTCGATTGTTGGATTTGGACGTTGAACAACTCGCTGACTGGCCACCCGCAGATCCGGTGCTGTGGCAGGCCAAGCTAGAATCCTCAGGTTTGTTGGGTGGGCCGCTGGTATTGATGGAAGGGCGCCTGTATCTGCGCCGTTACTACGATTACGAGCGCACCATTGCCCGCGGTATTCAATCACGGCTGTCACCGCCAGCTTTGAGCGCGGATCGAATGGAACGCTTACGGCAAGCGCTGGGTCGACTATTTGAGGCCGATGGGCCTGACTATCAGCGAATTGCCTGCGCGCTGGCGCTTCGCAGTGCTTTTTCGGTGATTACCGGCGGCCCTGGTACGGGTAAAACCACGACGGTAGTTAAACTGCTCGCGGCGCTGATCGAGCTCAACGAGACGCCCCTCAGAATTTGTCTGGCGGCACCCACCGGTAAAGCCGCGGCGCGCTTGAGTGAATCCATCCAGGGTTCGGTTGAAGGATTACCTATTGACCCGGCCCATCGGCAGCGCATTCCAAGCGCCGTGACCACGTTGCATCGACTGCTGGAGTATCGACCCTCGCAAGGTCGTTATGGTTTCGATGCACAGCGCACGCTACCGCTGGACGTGTTGGTGATTGATGAAGCCTCAATGGTGGATGTCGGTTTGATGGCCGCGACCTTTGAGGCGTTGCCGAGGCATGCTCGAATTTTACTCATCGGGGATAAGGATCAACTGTCGTCGGTCGAGGCCGGCGCGGTGTTGGGCGAGTTATGTCAGCGAGCTCAACATGGGCACTATTGGCCGCAAACAGCACAGTGGGTTCAGTCGTTGACCGGCGACGTGCTTCCCGAGGCACTCATTGATCCCAACGGAGGTGCGCTGAACCAGTCCGTCGCGATGCTCCGGGTCAGTTATCGGTTTGCCGGTGACAGTGGCATCGGTGCCTTGTCTGAATCGATCAATCAAGGAGCGTTGTCACCGGATTGGCTGAACCAAATTCAAGACGGGCGTTGGGCGGATCTAACACCGATCCCAGCCAGCCCACGGTTGACTCAAGACACGGGCCTAAAAAATCTCGTGCTGACGGAATACCAGGCGTATTTAAACCGGCTGCACCAGGCCAATAATGACTCACAGCGTTTACAGGCCATTGATTCGTTCCAGCGTTTTCAGATTCTTTGCTCGACTCGCAAAGGCGAATGGGGCGCAGACCAGGTTAATCAGCAAATTGAGGCCTGGCTGACCGAGGCGGGCTTTATACGGCCTAATGGACAGTTTTATGCCGGCCAGCCCATCATGGTCACGCAGAATGACAAAAACCTTGGGCTATTCAACGGCGACGTTGGCCTCGTATTTTCTGTTCTAGATCCGGATAGCGATACCGTTGCTTTGCGGGTCGGCTTTGCCCAGAGTGGGCAGCTTCGTTGGATTTCACCGGCTCGTCTTCGGGGTTACCAAACGGTTTATGCCATGACCGTTCATAAGTCGCAGGGTTCAGAGTTTGATCATGCGATGCTGATCCTTCCTCGAGTCGCGAATGCTCATCTGACACGAGAGCTTTTATACACCGCGATCACTCGGGCTCGCTTGCGCTTCAGTTTTCATGCCGTTGACCCAAAGCTCTGGTGGGAGGCAGCCAGGCAACCCACAGTTCGGGCCTCTGGGCTGTTGGTACAGTTGGAAGCAACTTAATAGCATCCATATTGTGTGGGCAGACTATAAAAACAGGAGCCTCATCATGTGCGAAATCCAACCCTGCATTCCCGAGGGAAAGTCCAATCTCAAAGCTGAGCCCGAGGCCCGCCGCCGTTTCCTAAAAGGCGTGGCCAGTTTACCCATTGCCTACGTCTTGGCCGATGTGCAGTTACTGCATGCAGCCGCCGAAATGGGTAAAAAGCTCACCATTGACGGTCCGGGCGGGCCGGTTTCAGGCCACCTAGCGATGCCAGAAAGTCCGGACAACGCCCCTGTGGTATTGCTGATTCACGAGTGGTGGGGATTGAATGACAACATCAAATCCATGGCCAATGACTTAGCGGCACAAGGCTATATAGCCTTGGCCGTTGATCTATATGACGGCGAAGTGGCCAGTGATCGTGACGGCGCAATGAAGTTAGTTCGGGCCGTCGATGCGCAGCGCTCGTCCGATATCATGGACGCATGGGTTCGTTGGGCTCGTACCCAGGGCAACGGCAAAGTGGCCTCTTTAGGATGGTGCTTTGGCGGCGCTTGGAGCCTGCAAACCGCTCTGAAATCCGCTCCTGATGCATCGGTTATTTATTACGGACGGCTGGATGCGAGTGTTGATCGCCTCGCCAATTTGAATACGCCGATGTTGGGGCACTTTGGCACACTGGACCGGGGTATCAATGCCGACATGGTCGGTGGCTTCCAGCGAATGCTAGACGAAGCCGGTAAGGGCGATCTGTTGACGACTCACTGGTACACCGCCAATCATGCCTTCGCGAACCCCACTGGGGCACGTTATGACGAGGACGATGCCGCACTCGCTTGGACCCGCACCTTGACCTTCCTCGCCAAGCATCTAAAGGGCTAGAGGTTCACACGGGGAATGGGTAGTCTTAAATAAACGAGGCTGCCCATGACCCATATCTTGTTAGTGGATGACGATCCCGAGATCCGCCAGCTATTGACGACCTATCTGAGTAAAAATTCCTTTGAAGTGACGGCCTATGCCGACGCCGAAGCGTTATTGGCGTCAAATTTGTCTGCGGATTGCTTGATCCTGGACATTGGATTGCCGGGTATGGACGGGTTGGCGGCTTGCCGAGAAGTGCGCAATCGTTCTGTTATACCCATCATCATGCTCACCGCGGCCAGCGATGACGTGGATCGAATATTGGGATTGGAATTGGGCGCAGACGATTACATGGGCAAGCCCTTTAACCCCCGCGAACTGCTGGCCCGTATACGAGCGTTATTGCGCCGGGTTGCTCCAGCTACACCCGTCAGCGCGAGCCTGAGCCTGTTACCCAACCAGCGGGCGGTCCAGTTCAATCAACAAGTGCTTGAGTTAACCGGTTCAGAGTACTCAGCACTCGAAGCGTTGTTAGAAGGCTCACCGCAGGTGGTGACTCGCGATACCCTAAGTTACGCCTTGCATGGCCGGCCGGCTTCACCGCTGGATCGAACCGTTGATACCGCGGTCAGCCGGTTGCGCCAAAAGCTCACCGGAATCGGGGCGGGGGACAGTATTCGTAACGTCCGGGGTAAAGGGTATGTGTTAGTTCAGCCCGAGACGCTGAGCTCATGAGTCAAGTAGCGTGGCGCGATCGGCTGTTACCTGATTCGATTGTCGCGCGGATGTCGGTGGTGTTGTTTGCCGGCATTTTACTGGCTCAGGCCTTGGGCGCCGGTTTGTGGGCCCAGCAAATTAAACAATCAGAGCGACAGCGGTTAGCCGAAATCTCGACCAACCTGGGTTCGCGGATTGGTCAGACCGCACAGTTTTTTACCCGTTTGCCGAATCAATATCGTCACATTGTGTTGGATCAATTACGCGACATGGGTGGGACTCGGTTTTTTGTTTCGGTCAACGCGCAGCTGATTGAGTTAGAGGCGCTTGAAGAAAATGAAAACAGTCAACTGGCTCGGGCACGATTATCGGAAAACTTACAGGCACAAACCGGTCCATTAGATCAGCTAGACATCCAGTTTGTGGCGTTTGAAAACGTCAAAATTCTGTCCGGCGAGAACCGCATGGTGGATTTGCCACTGCGTTGGCAGCGCTTCGCGCTGGTCGACCCACAGGACCAAAGCCCGGTTGTGGTGATTCAATATCCAGTAAGCAAACACGAATGGCTGTACGTCGCCGCGATCGTTCCAGTCGGTGAGAGCTTTTATGGGGTGAGCTGGTTCACCACTGAGCGGCTGATCAGTCTCGTCCTTATCAGTATCACGGTGTTGCTCTTAACCGTGACGCTGGTCAGATGGATTGTACGTCCTTTGCGTTTGTTGGCTCGCCAGGCCGACAGTTTAGGGCGAGGGCAGAATCCTACCCGGCTGAAGGAGCAAGGCACCCGCGAGATGACGACCACGATTCGAGCCTTTAACTCGATGGGGCAACGAATTCATAAATTTATTGCCGATCGCGAGCGCGTGTTTGCCTCGATCAGCCATGATCTAAAAACGCCATTGACCCGAGCCCGTTTGCGGGTCGAGATGCTCGAGCGCGATGAGGACCGTGAAGCATTGATAAAAGACCTGGGCAATGTCGACATGATGCTTAAAGGCGCGCTTCAGATGCTCAAGGAAGGGGCAATCCATGAGAACCCTGAAACCGTTGATCTAAATAGCCTGCTACGCGATGCTGCTGAAAATGCCGAGGTGGCTGGGCTGCAGGCAGACTTGGACCTGCAGGGCGATCTACGCCTAACCGGGCGACCCCTCGCGTTGCAGCGTATCTTTTCCAATCTGATCGACAACGCATGGCACTATGCGCAGGGCGTTGAGATCCGTGGAGTTCGGACGTTAGATAGCATTCAAGTGTGGGTGATGGATCGCGGACCGGGTATTCAGGACAAGGAAAAGGTCTTTTTGCCGTATTTTCGGCAAGACAGGGCACCTAATCCCATCCATGTCGGATTGGGCTTAGGCATTGTAAAAGATTTGGTCGAGCAGCAGGGCGGCAAAATTCTGTTGTTAGATCGTCCCGGAGGTGGCCTAACGGTACAGGTGGAATTGCCTCTGGATCACTTTGAATCATCCGCTGACGAGTTTGCACACGGAGACCCTGAATGAGACGTCTCGCATTATCACTCACCTTGTGGATACCCATGGTGTTGGCTGACGAGGTCGAAGTCTTGCACTACTGGACCAGTGGGGGCGAGGCCAAATCGGTCGCTTTTTTGAAAGAGCGCCTAGCCGATGCGGGTGTGAATTGGAAAGATTTCGCCGTTGCGGGTGGGGGCGGTGAAAATGCCACAACCGTGCTGAAGTCGCGGGCGATCTCGGGCAATCCCCCCAGCGCTGCACAACTTAAAGGACCCTCTATTGCCGAGTGGGGAGAGTTGGGCTTTCTGGCGGACATTGACGATGTGGCCGCCGCGGGCGAGTGGGATGGGTTGTTGCCCAGCGTGGTGGCCGACGCGATGCGGTATGATGGGCGCTACGTTGCGGCGCCCGTGAACGTTCACCGAGTCAATTGGTTGTGGGCCAACGCCCAGGTGTTTGAGGCGGCTGGCGCTCGATTACCGGTCGATTGGAACGATTTCTTCGTCCAAGCCGGCAAGCTCCAATCGGCAGGCTTTATCCCACTGGCACATGGCGGTCAGGCATGGCAGGACGCGACGTTGTTCGAAACCGTCGCACTCGGGGTTGGCGGCGCTGGCTACTACCAACGGGCTTTTGTCGAATTGGACGAGGCCGCACTCAACAGCGAGACCACGCTCAAGGTGTTTGATGTGTTTGGTAAAATTCGACCCTTGATTGATTCGAATGCCTCAGGCCGCGACTGGAATCTGGCCACCAATATGGTGATTCAGGGCGAGGCGGGTATGCAGATTATGGGGGACTGGGCGAAAGGCGAGTTTAGCGTCGCGGGACAGCAACCCGGGCTAGATTACCTTTGCGCACCGGCACCCGGAACGAATGGGGCGTTTAGCTTTAACGTTGACAGCTTTGCGTTTTTTGTCCAAAGCGATCCGGCCGCTCAAAATGCGCAAAAGACCATGGCCAGAGAAATCCTGTCACCTGAGTTTCAAGAAGTCTTCAATCTTAGTAAGGGTTCGATCCCGGCTCGCCTAGACATGCCGGCTGCTTCATTTGATGCCTGCGCTCAGGACTCGATGAAGGATTTCGCCAATGCGGCGGATACAGGCACCTTGGTACCCAGCTTTGCGCACGGAATGGCCGTATCGGAGGCGGTCAGCGGAGCCATCTTTGATGTGGCCACGAATTTCTTTAACTCTTCGGCCACACCAGAGCAGGGAGTAGCCGAGCTCGTCAGCGCGATAAAAGCATCGCGCTAAGCCAGAAACTCACAGATTCAATCTGGGCGAAATTCACCGTAATCGACGGTCACCGTGGTGCCGGTCTTGGCGGATTCCAGTGTCGCCATGGCAACGGCCATTGAGCGATAGCCCGCAACGCCATCGCAGGCGAGTTCGGCACCGTGGATGGCTTCAACGAAGCGTGAAATACCTTGGACGTATAAATTATGGTGCTCGATTGGTAGGGTTTCTTCACCCTGAGCGGTCACTAACTTCACGCTGCCCACCGGCTGTTGCGTCATGACGTGATCGGCATACAGGCTGCCGGCATCGCCGTGGACTTCCAGACCGGTCCGCGCGAAGGGGGTGGTGAAGGCCTCATGGGTATAGGCTTGAAGGCCCGAGGGGAATTCCCAAACACCCATGCAGCCATCTTCTAGACCTTGGCCCATGCCTGCGTTTTGCGTTCGCGCGGTGACTGTTTTGGGATATTCACCCAACAAGTGCGCCAAGGTGTCCGCATTGTGGACCGTGATGTCTAACACCACACCGCCACCGGCTTTGGGATCATTCAGGCGCCAACCCTGTAAATGCTCTGGCAGATAGACTGCGTGAAACACTCGAGCGGCCAGGGGCTGACCCAATGCGCCGGCTTGCACGCGCTCAGCCATAGCCTTGTGAGTCGCTGCGTGGCGTAGATGATGATTGGTCGCCATCACCACACCGGCATTGCGACAGGCATGAATCATCTCGGCCGCATCCTCCATCGAGGTCGCCAGCGGTTTTTCGGATAGCACATGTTTTCCCGCGGCGGCGGCCGCCAGGGTTTGAGGCTTGTGAAGATCATTCACGGTCGAGATGTAAACCGCATCGATGTCCATCGCCAACAGTGCATCTAAATCTGACGTGCTGTTAGGGATGCCATGTTCTGCGGCATAGTCTGCCCCGCGGGTAGGATTTGACGACATAACACCGACAATTTCACCGCGGGTTTCTCGAATGGCCGGAATCATCCACTGCGCAGCGATCGTGCTTGCGCCAATTAAGCCCCATTTCATCGTTATTCCACTCGTACGCCGGTTTCTGGATCAAAGAAATGCAGTCGATCCAGATCAAAGCTGAGTCCGACGCGTTGTCCTGCAACGACATCGGCATCACCCTGGATACGAGCGACGAACTCTGCGCCACCCAGTTGCGTCACGACAAAGGTGTCAGAGCCGGCCGGTTCGACCACGTCGATTTGCGCGTTAAATTGAACGCTGGTATCGCCCTCAGCGACTTCCGTCAGATGCTCGGCGCGTAGACCCATGGTGTAGCGACCAGCCGATAAGCCGGTTTGGATTTGAACTTCGCTACCGCTGGCTTCCAATTTGATCAGGCCGTTGCGGTCGGCTTCGACCTCGACCAAGTTCATCGAGGGCGATCCCATAAAGGTCGCCACAAATAGATTGGCTGGCTTGGAGTAGATTTCTTTGGGCGTGCCCAATTGCTGGACAATGCCGCCGTTCATGACCGCGATACGACTCGCTAGCGTCATCGCTTCGATCTGATCGTGGGTCACATAAACGATGGTGGTGCCCATGTCCTGGTGCAGGCGCTTGATCTCGGTGCGCATGTCGACTCGTAACTTCGCGTCCAGGTTCGACAGAGGCTCGTCGAACAAGAACACCAGCGGATCGCGAACCAATGCGCGGCCCATGGCGACGCGTTGACGCTGACCGCCGGATAGGGCACTGGGTTTACGGTGCAACAATTGCTCAATTTGCAGTGTCTTGGCGACCGCTTCGCAGGCCTTCATGCGCTCCGCTTTAGGCACGCCGCGCATTTCCAGTCCAAAAGTGATGTTCTCGGCCACACTCATGTTGGGATACAGAGCATAACTTTGGAAAACCATTGCAATGTCCCGCTCGGCCGGAGCCACATGGGTGACATCACGGTCGTTGATCGAGATCGTACCGGAGGTAACGGACTCTAGGCCTGCGATCATGTTCAACAAGGTGGATTTACCGCAGCCCGAAGGGCCAACCAATACCAAGAATTCGCCTTTCTCAATGCCGATATTAATGTCACTCAGCACCGGCGCTTCAGAGTAGGTTTTGTGAATCGAATCGATGTTTAAGAAGCTCATAATTAACCCTTAACTGAACCTGCCATCAGGCCCCGTACAAAATATTTTCCGGCCACGATGTAGACCACCAAAGTTGGGATGGCAGCCAAAATGGCGCCGGCGAAGTGAACGTTGTATTCCTTAACTCCGGTCGAGGAACTGACCAGGTTGTTCAATGCAACCGTAATCGGTTGGGAGTCGAAGTCAGCAAACGACGCGCCGAAAAGGAAGTCGTTCCAGATGTTAGTGAACTGCCAAATCACACAAACCACGATAATGGGGCCTGAGGAGGGCAGTAGGATTCGACGGAAAATGCCAAAGAAACTGGCACCGTCCAACTGTGCGGCTTTAATCAATTCGGTCGGGAAGGCTTCGTAGTAGTTCTTAAAGAACAAGGTCGAGAATCCAATTCCGTACACCACGTGCACAAAGACCAGTCCCCATGTCGATCCGGCCAAGCCAAAGATGCCGAGGATTTTAGCCATCGGGATCAATACGATCTGAAACGGGATGAAGCAACTGAACAGCAACAAGCCGAAGACGATTTTGTCGTATTTGAAGCGGTACTTTGACAGCACATAGCCGTTGAGTGCACCCAGAATCGTCGAGATCAAGACCGCCGGAACCACCATCACAATGGAATTAATGAAGTAGGGCTGTAGACCGGTGGCCTGCACGCCAATCTGCGCCTCGCTCCAGGCCGAACGCCATGGATCGGTGGTCAGCATTTGAGGGAGCGACAACATGCCACCGCCTTGAATTTCAGACAGTGGTTTTAGCGAGTTCACCGCCATAACGTAAAGCGGCGTCAGGTAGAACAGGCAGAAAATTAGTAGGACCAGGTAGATCGCAACTCGGATAGGGCGCGAGATCTGAACCGTTTGTTGGGTTGATGCACTCATCTTAACGGTCCTTCTTAGTTTTTAGTTCAGAATAGAGGTAGGGCACGATTACCGCTGCAATGGTCATCAGCATGATGACAGCAGACGCAGCACCCACACCCATCTGGTTTCGGGTAAAGGTGTAGGAGTACATAAAGGTCGCCGGCAACTCAGTGGCACGACCGGGCCCACCAGAGGTCAAGGCAATCACCAAGTCGTAGGATTTAATGGCCATGTGGGCCAGCACCACAAAGGCACTTAGAAAGATCGGGCGTAGCATCGGAATCACCACGCGGCGATAGAGTTTGGTTGAACTGGCACCATCAATTTGTGCGGCTTTTAGAATCTCGCCATCAATGCCGCGCAGGCCTGCCAGGAACATGGCCATCACAAAGCCAGAGGACTGCCAAACCGCTGCAATCACAATGGTGTAGATCGCCATGTCGCGATCTTTGATCCAGCGGAATTCAAAATCCGTGAAGCCCCAGCCCTGCACGATCGTTTCTAGTCCAATTCCGGGATCCAGGAACCATTTCCATGCGGTACCGGTCACGATGAAGCTGAGTGCCATGGGGTAGAGGTAAATCGGTCGAATCAAGCCTTCGCCGCGAATCTTTTGATCCAAAAAGATCGCCAGCGTCAGTCCTAAGAGACTGCAAATGCCGATGTACAGCGTGCCAAAGACGGCCAAGTTATTCAGTGCCGTGTTCCAGTGGCGCAGTCGGAACAATTTTTCGTAGTTCTCTAGGCCGACCAGGTTATTGCTGGGCAGCATCTTGGAGTCGGTAAACGACAACCAACCGGTGTAGGCGATAAAGCCATACACGAACACGACGACCAAAAAGAAGCTCGGTGAGAGGACGATACGGGGCAGAGCCGCTCGCAACCAGCTTGCATTCATTGATTTACTCCTAAGGAAACAAGGGGCCAGATTGGCCCCTTGTTTGTCGGGTATTACTGAGCGTCAGCGACTGCTGCGACCAGTTCCGCTACCGCATCTTCAGACGAGAACTCGCCGTTGAAGTGCGCTGTAACGACGTCATAGACGGCGTTCTTAACTGCTGCAGGTGCAGCGTGGCCGTGTGCCATTGAACCCAGCAAGGTGCCGTTCAAGTTGGCGTCAGCCAGATCGCGCATGCCTTTCTTACCGCAAGCGTCGAAGTCTGCGTCAGACACGTCAGTACGTGCAGGTACAGAACCTTTCACGACGTTAAACGCACTTTGGAACGCAGGATCCATCACGGCTTTGGCCATTTCACCCTGAGCTGCCATGCGGTCTTCACCGACCTTGAACATCATGAACTGGTCAGAGTTGAAGGTGACCGCGCCAGCGGTACCGGGGAAACGGAAGCACAGGAATTCTTCACCAGGTGTTTGACCTGCGCGTAGGAATTCACCTTTCGCCCAGTCGCCCATGACCTGCATGCCGGCTTCTTTGTTGATGACCATGGCAGACGCCAGGTTCCAGTCACGACCTGAGAAGTTGTCGTCGACGTAACCGGCCAACTTGGCCATGCGGTCGAAGGCTTCCTTCATGGTGTCACTACCCAGTGCTTCAGGATCCAGATCGATCAACGCCTTCTGGTAGAAGTCCGCACCACCGGCTGACAGCACAGCGCTATCGAAGATGGTGGCGTCCTGCCAAGCCTGACCACCGTGGGCTAGACCTGTGTAACCGGCTGCTTTGATCGCTTCCAGCGTTTCCAGCATTTCGTCAAAGCTCAAAGGCACGCTTAGGCCCAGCTCGTCGAAGATGGCTTTGTTCGCCCAAACCCAGTTGGTTGAGTGAACGTTGACGGGCGCAGAGATCCACTTGCCGTCGTACTTAGC